>JBGTJM010000016.1:0-32339 GCA_041745115.1 Thermomicrobiales bacterium | reverse complement strand
AAAATCGCTCCAACAAAATCATGTCCTGCCAGGACGACCAGCGCACCTTTGGTTGTCTGGTAGAAACCGATGTTCGCCTCAATTCGGATCTGTGGTATAAACGACTCCACCTTAGCCTCCTTCGCCAACCTCTACCTGACTCGAAAAACGGTTTGGTTCGTTCGAGTTCTGGCACCTGGCCACCGATCACCGTGAATTCAGGTCCACAACAGGGCGGTGACGGATGCGCCCGGGTTTCCAATGCTGGCTGTGATGTGGCTGGGCTGGCGTCCAGGCGCATCCTTTTGTCACCGCACTCTCAGTTTGTGGCAGACGGGGCTGAGTGAACATGAGCGATTCCCACGCACTACCCACGCAATTGACCTGAATTGCTTGGAGAACAGCGCAGATTGTTCTGAGAAAGCTGCGCTGGTAGGATGGACCGTCGCAGGTGTCGCAGGCTGCTGAGGTTGCGGAGTGCGTCTATTCATCCGAGTGCCAGCGTTGTCGAGAGGCGGCTCAGCAGTTTGCCGTGACTGAACAGAACAAGCCCAGGAATGTCGGGCGCCTCGATGTCCTGAGAAATCGTTCCCTCATGACCCTCATGCTGGGTCACTTCACGGTAGACATGTACGCCGGCGTGCTGCCAATCCTCTATCCCCTTCTCACCGACAAGTTCGATCTCAATCTCAAGACGGTGGGACTGGTGTCCCTGGCATACAGCGGGATGGCGGCGCTCACCCAGCCACTTTTTGGTTACATCGCTGATCGGCGAGGAACCAGGCTGATTGGTCTCTGTCTGATGTGGACAGCCGTCACGTTTTCACTGCTCGGCTGGGCGCCCAACTTAGCGGTTTTACTCGTTCTTGCTGGCCTGGCGGGAATCGGCTCCGGTGCCTACCACCCAATGGGGGCGATGAATGCCTATGCGGTTATTGCCGACGGTCAGCGCAACGTGGCGATGTCGCTCTATGTCACCGGCGGGACCCTGGGTGTGGCGATCGGGCCCCTGATCGGGGCGGTGATCTTTGTGCTCTTTGGACTCGGCGGCACCATTGCGCTCATCGTTCCAGGAGCGCTCATCGCGATCTGGTTGCTCTTCGAAATGCGTACTATCTCCCAACGATTGCACCGGCGATCGTCGGCGGATGGATCGGCACCACCGATCCCCTGGAAACCCATGTCGGTCGTCATCTCTCTGATGATGCTCAGGGCCTGGGTTCTCTTTGGCATCAGTGCCTTCATTCCGCTCTGGTACGCGGAGCTAGGGTATGGGAAGTTTTACTACGCACTCCTTTCCACTACCGTTCTGATAGCCAGCGCGCTGGGCACAATAGGCGTCGGATCACTAGCTGATCGACATGGACGACGTCCAATGCTGGTCTGGTCATCGGTGCTTTCTGTACCTGTGATCCTGCTGTTCGCCCAGTTCCCCGGTGGCCCTGGATTCGTGACGGGCGCGCTCATAGGGTTGCTCGCTGCGTCGACAGGTCCGCTTCTGCTCGTCATGGCCCAGCAGATGATGGTTGGTCGCCAGGGTGTGGCATCTGGCCTTATTCTCGGACTGGGATTTGTAATGGGTGCGATTGGTGTGCCGGTCATGGGAGCGTTCTCAGATGTCTACGGAATTCAGAATGCGATGCGCGCCTGGGCTGTGATTGCGGCAGGAGCGATCTTTCTCGCGATGCTGCTGCCGACCGATGACGAGGTTGCTCAATTCAGCCGCCGAAAGCATAGCGGCGAATCAAGCGACCCAGAGGTCGTGGCGACACCTGCTTCCGTTTCCGCCGTCAAAGGAGATTGAGCACTGGCCACTCATGAAAACAAGACCGAGATTCTCGAACTGCTGATTCAGGGTCAGCAACTCATCGCTGACTGGGAGGCCGGCTGGCCGACCTTCGATCTGGATCCTGCGCTTCAGATTGCGCCCGAAGATGCCAGCAGGATCATTGCTGAGCTTGGCCAGCGCCTGCACGACAATTATCCCTTCTTTCACCCCCGCTATGCGGGGCAAATGCTCAAACCGCCCCATCCAATTGCTCTCGCTGCATATGCAATGGCTCAACGAATCAACCCCAACGCTCATGCCCTCGATGGGGGGCCAGCCACGTCATTTCTGGAAATCGAAGTCATTCGACAGCTCACCGCGATGTTCGGATATGAACCGGAGAGCTCCCTGGGCCACCTGACATCGAGCGGAACGATTGCCAACCTGGAAGCACTGTGGATCTCGCGTGAAACTCACCCACGCAAGGCAATTGCGTTTTCCGAGGCCGCTCATTACACCCACCGCAGAATGTGTGACCTCCTGGGTGTCGCGAGTATCGAGATCAACGTCGATGAACGTGGCCGAATGGACACCGATCATCTCCAAACAGAACTGCGACGTGGAGAAATCGGAACCGTCGTAGCCACAGCAGGCACCACGTCGTTTGGCGCAATAGACCCGATTCATGAGATCGTGGCGAATGCGAAAGCATTTGACGCAAGAGTGCATGTCGACGCGGCTTATGGGGGCTTTTTCGCCACGCTGGCGCAAAACGGCGCATCGCCAGTGCCTGTTCCAACCAACTTTCCGCTTGAGCCATTCAACGCTATCGCAGATTCAGATAGCGTCGTCGTCGATCCGCACAAGCACGGACTGCAGCCGTACGGGTGCGGTTCGATACTGTTTCGGGACGCAAGCGTGGGACGCTTCTACCAGCATGATTCGCCATACACCTATTTCACTTCGGGCGACCTGCATCTCGGCGAGATCAGCCTGGAATGCTCTCGACCTGGAGCCGCCGCGGCAGCGCTCTGGGCAACTCTCCAGGCTTTTCCGCTTAAGGCCGAGTCAGGATTCGGGCCAATACTGCAGAAAACCCTGCTGGCAGCGCGACGAATGGCTGATCTGGTCAATGAGAGTGACCGCCTCCAGCTTGTGGTCGAACCGGAGCTCGATATCGTGTGTTTCTATCCGTTGCCCGCATTCGGGGTTCGGAGAACTTCCACGATCTCTGACCTCACGAATGCTGTCTTCGAAAAGCTGATGCAGGATCGGCAGAATCCACTCTATCTGGCAACCCTGCAGGTCTCACCGAGTCAACTAAGGAGCCACGATCTGGAGTGGGATACCGACATTCTGACAACATTTCGAAGCGTTCTGATGAAGCCAGAGCACGAAGGGCATGTCGAGTCGCTAGTGTCTCAGATCGTGAACGCTCTGGAATGAGCTTGCTCACCTTCAGCGAAGGTACGGGAGCGACAACGGATCCCAACGTCTTCTAGCGACTGGCCATCCAGTGCCTGATGTCCTCTTCGTGCTCAAGGTAGTAGTGGTTGAACATGCGCCTGTCTACGATCCACTGCGAAAAAGGCTCGCCGTTCTGCCAGTCGAAAAGGTCGAGGGCATTCAAGGTCTCCTCTGGAATGGCTTCACATGCGGTTCGCATCCGGATAAACACGTCATTCGCTTCAGATAGCACGTCATCAACCGATCGGTCCCGGCTTTGCTCGTATGCCCAGGTGTTGATGGAGTCTGGGTCGGTGAGCTCTTGCGGCCAGGGATGCACAGGTGCCAACGAATCCTGATTCGCAAGCGATTCCAGTTTCAATAGCGCCGGTTCCATCCAGAATGACAGGTGGGCGGTGACGTCCTTGAAGGTCCAATCACCGGCAGCGCCAGGAATCTCCATGCGCGCATTCCCGACGCGACGAACGAGATCGTTCCACTTCGATTGCTCGTCATCGATTGCAGCTATGACGTCGGCCTTGGAGTTAAACGGGATAGGCATTGCGCAACTCCGATTCGATCAGATACTCCTGTGCAACCGTCAAGACAGCCCGCAATGGGATTCGATTGCACCTAAGTCCAAAATCGACTTGACAATATCATCAGAAAATCTTGTCAGTCGCGAGCAACATGTTGCGTTGCAGGCGTGTCTGAAATCGACACCTACTCTGCTGGAAACACACAGTACAGTTTCCGCAACCGGCTTTTGACGTGCCACTCGCCGCTCCAGCCAGGAGGAAAGGTCATCGAATCGCCGGGGCCCACCGTAGTCACGGTGCCGTCATCAGCCGTTGCTTCTAGTTCGCCACTAATGATGTGAATGAACTCACCATGTTTTGCAAACTTCGATTGAAAGCGACCCGGCTCGCATTCCCAGACCCCGGTTGAGACACTTTCACTAGCATTTGACCAGGATTCAAGCTCCCTGGTCTGAATACTTGCTCCGTCGATACCGGAATAGGTAGCCGAGTCGTTCAATGGCAGTGCGTTGACTGAATCCGATGCGATCTTAAGCCCGGTTCCCAATGTCGTCTCCTTCGCAGTTGTCCTCGCTCAACATGACCTTTGACCCCATGATAGGCTATCGTCACTCCAGCCTCCACACCCCGCTAGTTAATCAATACCTGAGTCGTCATCTTCGGTGTTCATGTGGATGGTGGCATGAAATGTGTGGTATGCGGTTCCGGGAATCTATCGGGAGGGGTAACAAGAGCAACCGTGGAACTTTTGAGCGAAAGCTGGGAGTACATCCAGGAGAATCAGGAGCGATTTCTCGAAGCACTCAGAGTGCACATCGAGCTCAGTCTCTACTCCCTTCTTTTCGCCATGCTGATTTTCCTGCCACTCGGCGTCCTCGCGTCTCGCTGGCGGAAAGGCGGGCCGGTCCTGGTAGGTTCAGTAGCTGCCGCAAGGGTCGTGCCAAGTATTGCCGTGCTCTTCCTGCTTTATCCATACCGCAGGCAGATCAGCGAGATCATTCCGTTCTGGTCGACGTCCTTTACCCTCGCGTTTGTGGCATTGACACTTCTGGCAGGTCCGCCGCTGATCATCAACGCGGACGCAGGGCTGCGTGGGGTCGATGCCTTCGTTCTCGAGAGCGCCCGAGGTCTCGGAATGAACGAGATTCAGGTGTTTTTTCAGGTTCAACTACCACTCGCCTTGCCAGTGATGATTGCTGGCATTCGCACCGCCGCTGTCGAACTTATTGCCAGCGCAACGCTGGCGGCATTTGTCGGTGCAGGTGGTTTAGGGCGGTTCATCACGAGTGGCCTTACCCTGTATGACTTCAGGTTACTGCTTGTCGGAGCGGTACCCGTTACTCTACTTGCGTTGACTGCTGAGGTATCGCTGGCAGGTCTCGAACGGCTTGTGACGCCTCCAGCATCGACAACTTGAGCGGGATATTCCCGTGTTATTGCCCTGAATGGGCGAAAGGAGCCGACCAGCATGGTCACACGTCGAACGGTTATCAAGGTAGGAGCCGCGGTTCCAGCAGTTCTGGCATCAGCGCGGTTTGCTCCCGCCCTGGCACAGGATGGCGCAGTGCGGGTAGGTTCCAAGGACTTCCCGGAATCGATCATTATCGGCGAGATGTACGCTCTCCTGCTGGAAAATGCAGGGATCAGCGTCGACCGTTTGATGAATCTCGGCGGCACGGTCATCGCGCACGAGTCATTGGTCAACGATGAGCTGGATATCTACCCGGAGTACACCGGCACCGGTTTGCTCGTGGTGCTCGGAGCGTCCGTTGAGGATGCAGTTGGCAGTGGAGACGGTTCCGATGGAACTCCGGAAGCTGTCGACACGGCTGAATCGGTGTTCAACTTTGTCCGAGATGAGTACAAAGAGCAGTTCGACCTCAACTGGCTCGACCGGACACCGATGAGTAACTCCCAGGCTCTGGCCGTTCGGCGGGACTTCGCCGAAGAGCACAGCCTGAGCACGATCTCAGATCTGGTGGCATTGGCATCGGATGTCAATCTCGTCTTTTCGGCGCCAGTCGATTTTGAGGAGCGAGAAGACGGTCTTCTAGGACTCCGCACCGCATACGGCGAGTTCGATGCCAGCGTCAACGGCGTTGCTCCAGGGATCAAGTATCAGGCACTGGTTGACGGCGACGCGAACGTGGTTCTGGCGTTTTCAACGGATGCCGAGATCGCATTCAACGACCTTGTGGTTCTTGAGGACGATGCAGCACTTTGGCCGCCGTACAACGTCTCGCCAGTAGTACGGCAGTCTGCGCTCGATGCCTATCCCGAGATTGCAGAGATTCTGAACGCACTTGCACCGATGATCACCGATGAAGTGATGATTGGACTCAATGGCCAGGTGGTCGGCGATGAAGCCATGGAACCCGACGTGGTTGCACGCGAGTTTCTTATTGCCGAAGGTATGATCGCCGCCGGCTAGGGGCAATCTGTTCTCGAAGCAATCGACAGGCGCGGTAACTCCGCGCCTGTCTGATACGTTCGCTCGCTGCAGCCGAGAAGGAGCAAGACCATCGATTCCGACGGTCGACAAAGCCAGGCTCCTGGAAGTTCGATCACCTTTGATCGGGTGTCAAAGCACTACCCCGGGGCAGAGATCGCATCGGTCAATCAAGTGTCACTTGACGTCGAGCCCGGTGCGTTTGTCGTGTTGCTCGGTCCCTCGGGATGCGGGAAGACCACGCTGCTCAAAATGGTGAACCGCCTGATCGAGCCTTCGGATGGCCGAATACTGCTGGACGGCGAGGACATTCAATCGGTGCGGGCATCCCAGCTCCGCCGGCGGATTGGCTATGTAATTCAGCAAACCGGCCTCTTCCCACACATGCGCGTTGCAGACAACATCTCTGTAGTGCCGAAGCTGCTGGGGTGGAAAAAGCAGGAGATCAATCACCGAGTGGATGAGTTGCTCGACCTGATCGGTCTGCCTCCGTCCGAATACCGGCACCGCTATCCCACTCAGCTTTCCGGAGGACAACAGCAACGTGTGGGCCTGGCGCGGGCGCTGGCGGTCAATCCGTCGATGATGCTGATGGATGAACCGTTTGGGGCGCTCGACGCTATCACGCGGAGCCGCCTCCAGGGCGAGCTTCTGAGAATTCACCGGCAATTGGGGCAGACCATTCTCTTCGTCACTCACGATATCGATGAAGCGGTGCGATTGGCCGATCTGATCGTAGTTATGCGAGCAGGTGAGATTGTGCAGTCGGGAAGACCGCTTGACATCGTCACGAATCCGGCCGATGCATTCGTAAGCGACCTCGTAGGAGGCGGAGATGCGCTGCGCCGCCTCGGCCTGATCGACGTTACTTCGGTGATGCGAAGAGGAGAGGAATCAGGCAGCATCGATCACGTTGTGAGTGCCGACACGGATCTGCGTCAGGTTCTCGATCACTTTCTGCGCACAGGCGAGACCGCCGTTGCAGTCCAGGGAGAGGACGGCCAGGCAGATGGCACCGTGGATATCGAAACGATCTGGGAGGTCGCGGCCGTTGCAAGAGAACGAGCTGAGCGACCATGAGTTTCGACTATCTGTTTGAGAACTGGCGGCGAGTCCTGGAGTTGACATGGGAGCACATCGAGCTGAGCTTTCTTGCCCTCGGACTCGCATTGATCATTGCAATTCCGATTGGAATCGCTGCCGCCAGCTGGCAGCGTTTGCGACTGCCGGTGCTTGTTTCACTCGGCGCAATCTATACGATTCCGAGTCTGGCGTTTCTCGCTCTTCTCATTCCAAGCCTCGGTTTGGGCAGAGACCCTGCCCTGGTCGTGCTGGCGGCGTACGCCCAGCTGGCACTGGTGCGCAATATCTCCTCGGGTCTTACTGGCGTCGATCCACTTCTCATGGAAGCCGCAGCAGGCGTAGGCATGACAGGGTCGCAGCGATTTCTGAAGGTCCGGCTTCCCCTGGCACTCCCTGTGCTGATTGCAGGTCTGCGAATTGCATCCGTCAGCACGATTAGCCTCGCAAGCATTACCGCCTGGATCAACGCTGGAGGACTGGGCACATTACTTTTCAGCGGTATCTCCCGAAACAACCCATCGATGATACTGGCAGGTACCGTTGCGATCACGATACTGGCGCTTTCGGTAGACCTTATCTTCCGTGGGTTGGAGATCTTGACTCCTGCAGCAAGAGCTGGAGCTGTTGGCCGCTAGTTAGCGCTGATTGGGACGTTGATCAAGTCAACAGTCGCAGGACATCTGACGATTGACGGCGGAACGACCGTTCGATCCTGCGGCACTTGGGAACCACAGTCGCGTTGGGTTATGTCGTAATCACTACCTTTCGCACGCCCAGGACTCTCACCGTAAGTTCCATGTTTCCGTTCATAGCCTCTTCGAGTTTCAGGAGCGAGTCTCCAGCAGGTGGAAGCTCGCCTTCACCACCCACCAGCACCTCGACTTCGTTGCCGTCGACGCTCACTCGATAGACCTCCCAGTCGCTATCCGCCAGCCACTCATTGACGATTCCGATAGCAGCGTCTTCCCGATTCGCGTTGTGCCAAAACACTTCTGTGTTCGCGAAAAGCGGGATGGCCACGAGGCAGACAAGCACCCCGATTGCCAGCATTGAGCTGCGCATCTCCCGCGGTTCGCGATGTACGCCTTCGGCCAGTCCAGTCAGGAAGAACGTAACGGTACCTGCGAGAAGGATGGCGGCAAAGTTTGTTACGAACAGCAGTGCAGAACCCGCAGCAAGATCCCGCTCTCGCTCAGCAAGCAGGATACCGACGTTATTCAAGGGAGGAACGAGGGAAATTGCGATTGCCACGCCGGGCAGAGAGTCGGCGACATCCGAGCGGCTCAAAGCATATGCGCCTGCAGCGCCCGATGCCAGAGCGATGATTAGAGAAAGCAGCCCCGGAGTGGTTCGGTCGATGATCTGCGCTGAACTCGCAGGATTCCACCCGCCTGGCATTAGTTTGGCCATGATCCAGCCGACTGAAATGGAGAGGGCCACACCCGCTGTCACGATAATCGCGGACTTCGTCCAGCGGCTCCGACTTCCGAGAATCAACGCCACCACAATCCCCATGATTGGAGTCATCAGGGGCGCGATGATCATCGCGCCGATGATGGTCGCGACCGAGTTGCTGAGCAGCCCACCTGTGGCAATGATCGACGAGAGAACGATGAGAACAGCAAACCGGATCAGTCGTTGTCTCATCATCGGCGGCTCGAAGAACAGAGCAGCTTCAATGCGCTTGATATCGTCGTAGGACATCCCTATTCGCGCCTGCATGTCTGAATCAATCCTCCTCGAGGCGAAAAAAGCGACACAGCTCTCGAACCGGCAAGTGCCAGCAAGATCGCGATGATACGTGACTCGCACTTCCGACACTTCCTGGATTTATGCCAACAGTGATTGAGGATGGGGTGAGCCAGCATCAATAAGGCGGACGTGCGTCCCTGGTACATGTCCGCCTAGACTCCAGAAATACACGCTCACCTTTTGTTGTAGCTCAGGCTGAAGCAAGATGATCGTTCAGCCCCGAGCCGGAACGATCCGGAATATCGTGCCGCACGGGTCAGCACTCGCAAGTGAAGATCCGGCGCAGAGGTCCGCGACATAGACTGCATCGTTCGTCGACAGAAGTCCATCGAGGTGTCCGATTCCGGGCGCATCGACCGATACGATGGTGGTGACTTCCAGGGTCTTCAGATCAATGTGGAGCAACGGGTTTTCTTCGTTTTCGGATCCCGACAGATCGTACTGTCCGTGGAAACCGACGAATACCCCTGAGTTGAACCCATCCGGGAATGACGCGGGCGTAAACGCAAGTGAGGCGGCACCTTCGCTCTCGTTTCCGCCTTGTGGAACGAATGCAACGACTGGTTGGGCGCCGCCGGATCCAATGACTTCTCCGGTGGAATAAAGCGTATATGAGTGAGGAAAACCAAAGTCGAACACTGATTGGCCAATCTGTTCGGCCGGAATCACGTTCAGCTCATCGGCACTGTACGCAGACCAGACATCTTCGAATCCATCAATTCCATTGTCGGTGATCCAGAGGTCGCCGCTTTCCGGATGGAAGCCAAACCCCATGGCGTTTCGAAGGCCGGTGGCGATCTGTACGGGTTCGGCAATCTCCACGTGTTCACCATCATCAGTGACAGGCACCATGTGGATACTCGAATCCATCAACCGTGCCGACACTGCTCCTCCTACTTGCACGGCTCCACCGCCGGTATCGTTGCCCCGCGCTCCGATGTTGAAATACAGCTCGATCACGTCAGGATCGTCCGGCGAGATCCTCGTCGCAAGGCCATAGGACTGGTGAGCGAACCCCGCGAAACTGAAGATCAGTTCGTTCACCTGATCGTAGGGTCCCAACCAATCTCCCCCACCCCGAAGTATCTGGATGCGCTCCTTGCGCGACTCGACCGAGGTCACAAATACGAGATTGCCTTGCATAGCGACCGCAGTCACGGCGCCGGCCAGCCCAGTTGCAACGACTTGAGGTTCCCCATCGGCGATTCCGTCGCCATCAAGATCGACAACTCGAACAAGCTCACCAGTAGACGAAAAGAAACTCCCGCCGGTTGGATTGCTCGTTCCAACAATAAGAGAGCCGTCTGGCAGCTCGACCATTCCGGTCGGAAAGTTCAGCCCCGTCGCAAACGTAGTGGCGACCAATGGCAGTCCGGGCTCGTGCGCCAGGATGGGTGGCTGTTGAGCGGCAGAAGCCAGCGATTGAGGAGCGAGGAGACTCAAGACCAGGAGCAACAGTGCGGCGTAGGCACCAATTCGGACCATGACCAATCTCCCAGGGAGAACGATACGGCATCGTCACCGCGCCGCGCGCAACACCATGCACCTCGTACAATACAGGGATGCCACCATGAGGTTCATCAAGGGCGCGAACAGTCAGGGACTAGTGACTTGCAAATTCGATCCGGAGTTTCCTACTTTGGCAACCGAACGCTGCGGCACGTTCGGTCGGACATGGAAGAGATTTCCTTGGTCGGCTTTGATTATGTTGTGCACTGCTTCACCGAAAGCGACCTCTTCTGGGGCATCGAATCGATGCGGGAGATCGTCCGCATATCGAAGGACCTTGGTCTTGAGGTTCATCTCGATCCCTGGGGCGTCGCCGGTGTTTTCGGCGGCGAAGCCCTGAGCAAGTTCGTTGCGTGGGAGATGAGCTCCTGTCAGGTGCTGGCCGATGGCTCATCCATTGGCGTGACCTGTCTCAATCAGCCGGTGCTCTTGTCGTTTATGAAAGAGTGGATCGATGCCGCCATTGACATAGGGGCTGATGTCCTCTTTTTCGATGAACCGCACTGGTACCCGGGCGACTTGTGGTACATCGGCGTGCCGAAGGGAGATCCGGCCAGGCGCTGGAGCTGCCGGTGTCGCGTGTGCCGGGAGCTCTTTCGAGACCAGTTTGGGCATGACATGCCACATAGCCTCGACGACGAGGTGCGCGCATTTCGCGACGATGCTGTGCTGCGCCTCACATCCGATTTGATCAGATACGCAAAACATAAATACGTTACGACCAGTCTCTGCCTCTTACCGCACGGAATCACGTTCGACCTTGTCGGCGTGACCGACTGGCAACCGTTTGGCGCGATTACGGGACTTGACGTCTTTGGCACAGATCCGTATTGGCGGGCGGGGGAAACCGTGCCTATGGAATCCTACGTTCGGCCGAACGCCATTGCGGTGCGAAGCCTCTGCGAACAATTCGGACTGCGTAGCCAGTTCTGGTTGCAAGGGTATGGATTCCCGAAAGGGAGCGAGCACGAAATCGCGGATGCGATCGAGATTGCGCTGGATGAAGGGATGAACGACATTGGCATCTGGAGCTTCCGGGCCTGCGAACCAATGTCGAAACTCTGGTCGGAAGACATCAACGCGACCTGGAACGTCGTGACCAGCTCCCTCCAGCGTGCCAGGGACCTGGCGTGACAATTCATCGTATCGGCCCGTTCACGTTCGATCGGATGCTTGCTGACCAGCGGAAACGCCAGCCCCACCGACAACGAGGAATCCAATGACGCTCGGTATGCTATTGCTCGCAATATCGATGGGCCTCGACGTGTTTGCCGGAGGGCTGTCGCTGGGTGTAGGCGGACTGGAGCGAACCGGCTGGGCGCGGACGGCCCTGATCTTTGGAGCCATCGCGTTCCTGATGACGTCGCTCGGCGTGCTGTTCGGACGGTTACTGGGCGATCGCCTGGGCGACCACGCTTCCTATATCGCCGGTGCTGTGCTGCTGATCGTCGGCTTCAGAGCGTTGGCGGATGGACTGCTCGGTGAACGCGACGAAGAAGTGATTGCCAGATCATTCGACGTGACGGCGATTGTTCTGGTGGGCGTGGTCGTATGCATCGACAAACTTGCGGTAGGGTTGACGATCGCCTTCATCGATGCATCTGCAACACCGCTTATCGCCTGGATCGTGGTGATCAGCTTTGTCGCCACGATGCTCGGCCTGAGCCTGGGCCAACGACTCGGGGCACATGCCGAGCATCTCGCCGAAATCGCCGCCGGGGCACTCTTCGTGTTCCTCGGGCTCTTGATCATCTATCAGACCGCGGTCGGCGAAAGCTACCTTTGAATCAACAGCCGAATCGCAAAGAGGACACGGCGTACCGCCGAAACCGGAGAGCACCAAGCCAGTATGTTGGTGGCAGCAGGCGGTTCAGAAGCCTGAGCTGTTGACCCGAATCAGGTCTTGTGGTGCCTCGATCCGAATCTGCAGCAACTACGAATGAGACGATCCCTCGTTCGACTCAGTCGATCTCGAAGATAGTCTCTACCTCGATCGGTGTGTTGCCAGGCAGAGCTTGCAGACCTACCGCCGAGCGGGCATGTTTGCCTTTCTCACCCAGGACCTCCAGGTAGAGATCGGAAAAGCCATGCATCACGGCGGGGGTGTCGGGGAATCCTGGCACGCAGTTGACCATGCCCAGGACCTTCACAACCTGTTTGATCCGGCCCAGGTCGCCAAGAACGGTCCAGGCCATTTCGAGCTGAGCAACGGCGGTAAGCCGAGCGGCCTCGTAACCTTCTTCGACGGTGTACGTCTCCCCTACCCTGCCAACCCATGGTTTACCGTCTTTGTCAGATGGCGTGGCGCCGGAGAGATAGAGCAAATTGCCGGTGATCTTTCCAATTGCCATCGCCGGAGCAAACGATTCCCGCGGTTTCAGCTCGTAGCCAAGTTGCTTCAATTTCTCTTCGGGGGACATGGTCTTCCTTTCATCCATTAGCTGCAGCGCCCAGAACTTCGATGAGCGCATCCAGCACGATCTGTTCTTCGCCATCTTCTATGGTTTGCGGATTAAGCGCAATCGCGTCTTCGTCCACCGGACTGACAGCGATGCGGGGGTTCCGGTTCCACAGCGCTTCGACGACGGCATCTCGTCCGATGCCTGAGGCGTCGCTGAAATGGACGACCGTGCGTCCATGCGGCTGTCCTGCTTCGCTCGGGAACCGCCGCTCCGCGGTCACTGCCGGAATCCCGGCAAGGCCGTCAATCCAGAACTGGACGCGATCCTCATACGACTTGAGGACCGCGGGCTCATCCTGCTGGAGTGACCATTCGAGAGCTGCCAGCAACCCGGCGATCTCTTCTTTGCCGACCTTCATTGGCCTGCCGAGACTCTGATTTGGCGCCGCGTTGGGCCTGATTCCATCGATGATCGTTTGCGTACCTACCACGATTCCACTGGACTGAGGTCCGCGCAGGCCCTTGCCACCGCTGAAGATGGCTGCATCCGCCCCCGCTTCGCGGGTGAAATGCCAGAGATTCGAAATCGGTGGAATCTGCGCTGCAGCGTCGACGATCACCGGCACGCTCATGGTATGAGCAATCGACACAACCTCCTCGAGCGGCAGTGCCTCTTCTGCATAATGCGAGCCCGCGAAAAACAGCACACACGCCGTGCGATCTGACAGGCTCATCTCGAGCTGATCTCCGTCTGGTTCGATTTCGATGAGTCGAGCGCCAGTCTGCCGGGCCGCGTAGTCATATCCATTGCGCTGACCGCGGTAAACAATCACTTCGCACTTTGTAGCATTCTCAAGATATGGAAAATCCTGCTGGAGCTCCGGATCTGTGCCTGCAATGCAGGAAGCGACGGACAGCGCAATACCGGCCGCCGCTCCTGATGAAATGTAGGCCGCTTCGTTGTGAGTGAGCTCGGCGATCCGTCGGCCGGCCTTTTCCTGGAGCTCGAAGAGATCTGTGAACTGGGCAGCTGCCTGGCTCATCGCTTCGACCGCCGGTTTCGGCATCAGGGAACCACCGAGTTTTGTGAGTGTGGCCGAGGCGTTGATAACGGGCCGGATATCGAGTTCTTCGTAAATGCTGGTCATCCCATCGCCTCCGCCCAGAGTCTCGGTCGAGGCACACTGCCGAGTTTCGCTGCCAGCCAGGCGTCGGTCGCGTCGCGATCGGTGCCGCCTTCGTGGCTCAGCACATACTGGTCGACTTCACCTGCAAACGCACGGCACAACGGCTCGACGAACTCCGGGCCACTGAGCGTTCCCGGATCCCCGAGATCGAGAAGCGTGTGGGCACTTACGCGGGAGGCGTGGTGAAGCGGATCAAAGTAGCTGACCGTCGTTGCAACCCGAGATGCGGATTCCGGAAAAAACGCCAGATGATCGTTGACTTCTTCGAGGGGATACGAGCCAGTTCTTCGAGCCGCCTCCAGCATCCGGTAGAACATCAATCCGCTGACATGAAGCGCGGTGAACCCTTGTCGACGAGACGCGGTCAGGATCGCCAGGTCGTCACCAACGATACCTGCCGGCTGGCCCTGCACCTCAGGGCGTGAAAGCAGAAATTCAGCTCCCCGCAAACAATCGGCGACGATGCCACGGTAGATGTACGACTGCGGGTCCTCGATTCCATCTGTCAGCAGCCCCGGATACGCCGCGGCATAGGGTTGATCTGCGAGCCTTTGACCGCGATGCATCAGGGTCATCACCACATAACGCTGACGATCGTCGTAGTGCGGCGGGTTATTGACACTTCCGTAGCGGGGAGCATTGAACAATGCCGGAAACGGCCCGTTCCCCTTCGGCACACTCAGGTAGGCAAAGATCCGATACGGGCCGACACTGGTTAGCCGGACGTCATAAGTAGTCGAGAACTCAGTCGATCTGAGGTGCGACACTTCAAGTTCGGGTGCAGGATCGAACCTGGCAAGCTCGTCGTCGACAGCGTTCCAGAAGTCATCAAAATCAGCTGGCCTTGACGTACTGATCATCTCGAAACCTCACGGGTGGCGGGTTTCAGGTGGTCTGCGAGAAAGGCTTCGACCCTTGGCATGCACCAGTAGTTTCCGGCGTCGTGAGCACATCGGGGATAGGTGAGAAACTCGACCGGTCCTGGCATTGCATTCACCAGATCGAATGCGGTCTCTGGTGGACAGACATCGTCACCAAGGCCCGCGTAGACGAGCATTGGCGCCTTGATCATCGGTGCAAAGTTGACGCCATCGAAATAGGCGACGGTCTCCCGCATCGCCTGCTCGCGTTCAGGATAGAGTCGCAAGTAATTATTCATCTCCTCATACGGATTCGAGTGCGTCAGGGACGCAGCGTCCATGAAGCCGACAAGGTATGGGGCTCCTGCCGCTCCGCAGGTGATGGCATCGTTGCGAAGCGCTGCAGTGGTGATGGTTAGTGCGCCGCCCTGGCTGCTTCCGTGCACCCCGATGCGCGTCTGATCAACCTCGGGCCGGGACTGCACAAAATCGACGGCACGACACGCATCAATGTAGAACCCCCGATAGCTGTAGGTCTCCCGGTCCACGATGTTATGGGTGAGTAAGCCGGGATAACCAGGGTTGAACTGACCGTTGGATCGCAGCTTGCCCCGCGGAGCAACCCCCACGGCCGCGTAACCGAGCTTTGCCCAGCTTTTCGGGAGCGTCGGTTCAGAGATATAGCCAGGGACGAGCAGCAACGCTGGGTACGGTGGAGCGATATGTTGCTCGGTCGGGCGACAGTACCAACCGGCGATCCTCACGCCATCGATACTGTTGTAATGGATTTCGTAGGTTTCGACATGATCATTCGAGCGAAGTGTTACTGGTTCGATCGTGGGGTCGAGGGGCGTTTCGCTCGCTCGTTTCAGCAAATCCCTCCAGAATTCGTCAAAATCATGTGGCTTTTCCACACTGGAGATATGGTCCGCTGCTCTTCCTCGGATTGTCGCGGTAACGATGGTGTTCTCCCTCCGCTGCAAAATCACAAACTCGATCTAGAAGACTGGTAACCAGGTCGCGTGTCCACCATCGACGAGGAGTGACTGCCCTGTGGTGAATTCCGTGGAAGGATCGCAGAAATACATGACCGCCGCTGCGATATCGTCCGCTGTCCCAAAACGACCGATCGGAACATGCCGGAGATATCGCTGGTTGGAGTTGGCATCAAATGAAGATCCAGGGCGTATCGGAATTGCTCCTGGAACCACGCAATTGACTGCTATGCCATGAGGACCAAGTTCATACGCCATGTTGCGGGTCATCACTTCGACTCCCCCCTTGGCCATGTCGTAGACGCAGGCATTCGAATGGCACCGCCGAGCACCAATTGTGCCGACATTGACAATGCGGCCTCTTGTTTGCAAATCGATCATGTTTCTGGCTGCATACTGCGCCAAGATGAATGGTGATCGAAAATTAACGTTAACCTGATGATCCCAATCCTTGTCAGAAACACTCCAGAAGTCGGATCGAATGCTCATTCCGGCATTGTTGACGAGAATGTCGAGTTTGCCAACTGCGTCTATCGCGGCCTCCGCAAGCCGGTGGGCCTCAGAGGTGTTGCTCAAATCTGCTGGAATGCCAGTGATTTGCACACCAAAGGACGACAGTTCGGAAACGGATTTGTGTACTTCCTGCTCAGTGCGACCGCTGAGCACGAGGGTAACCCCTCGCTGAGCGAGGTGTTCGGCAATGGTTCGACCAAGCCCACGCGTGCTGCCGGTGACCAGAGCCCTCTTGCCAGACCATGGAACGTTGGATGGATCCGCAGTCCCATTCGACGCGTCGCTCATCCCTTCAGGGCGCCAGCAGTGAGACCCGCCTCCAACCTGCGCTGGAAGATGATGTAGACGGTGAGGATCGGAATCATCGTGATAGTCAGGGCGGCGAAGAGCGCGCTGTAGTCATTCTGGTATCCCTGCTGGATTGCCAGAAACGCAAGCCCCTGAGTGAGCAGGTAGTTATTGGGGTCGGGATTAAGTACGAGGGGCAGAATGAACTGATTCCACTGCCCAAGCACATTGAAGATTCCGATCGCAAGCAGCCCAGGCTTGGCAAGCGGCAGCATGATGCCGAAAAACACCCGGTAGTGAGAAGCGCCATCGACGATCGCAGCCTCAGCAAGCTCGCTGGGCAGGGTCTTGAAGAATCCCGTCAGGAAGAACACGGAGAACGGCAGAGAATATGCGACGTAGACGAGGATCAGTCCGCGATACGTCCCCAGCATTCCGAGATCTTTGACGACGAAGAATAGCGGCACCAGAGCCAGAAACACTGGAAACATCAGGCCGGCCATAAACAGGTAGAACAGCCAGCGGGAACCGGGAAACTCAAAACGCGCCAGAACGTAGGCGGTCATTGAAGAAACCAGCAGCGTGAAAAACACCGAGAAACTGACAACGATGATCGTGTTCTTGAAATACGTGCCAATTCGCGCTTCGTCCCACGCTCTCTGGAAGTTATTCCATTGCAGTGAGTCGGGAAAGCTCCACGGACTAAAGATGATCTCTGGGTCCGTCTTGAACGAGGTCATGACCATCCAGGCAAATGGCAAGATCACCATCAGCGCCCAAATGACCAGAACAACCTGAGAAACGCCGCCAAAGATGCTCTCGCCCGAGAGAAGATTCCGACGCTTTTCCGTGAACGTTTCAGGGTTGCCGGGCGTCGGAGCATCTGGTCCTGGTGTGAATACAGGCGGTGCGCTCATCGACAGTCTCCTAAAACTCGAGCCGGTCGCGGCGAGAAAGGACGAGCATGATCATGGCCAGTATGAACGTCAGAATGAGGAGCACCACCCCAATCGCAGATGCGTAGCCGAACTGGCTATTGGTGAAGGCCTGCTCGTACATGAATCTGGCAACCACGTCTGACGATCTGTTTGGCTTGCCTTCCGTCATGACCTGGACGATGGTGAACAGGTCGAGAGCAGCGATGGCGATATAGATCACGGCGACTCGGATGTTCTCCCACATCAGCGGGACTGTGATGTCCTTGTATTGCGCGAACCTGCTGGCGCCGTCGAGCCGAGCCGCTTCGTAGAAATCAAACGGAATCGATTGCATTCCGGCGACGAAGAGCACCATGTAAAAACCAACCGACTGCCAGATGACAACCGCTGCAACAGCCCACAGCGCGTAGCTCGCATCGCCCAGCCAGGATCTGGCAAGACTGCCAAGCCCAACCGCTCGCAGTGCTTCATTCAGAATGCCGCTGTTGGGGTTGTAGATGTATTGCCAGAGAACGCCGACGATAACGACAGACATCACTTGCGGGAAGAAGTACACGACCCGGTAGAACCCCGCGCCTCGCACCCCCTTGCCGCCCTGTACGAAGAGCGTGGCAAACAACATCGCAATGCTGATCGTAAAGAGTGGCAGCACGATCAGCATCTGCCCGTTGTGGGTCAGAGCGGTGCGGAAATTGTCGTCGTCCCAGAGTTTTCGATAGTTGTCTAAACCAATGAAGGTCTTATTTGCGCTAACACCACGCCACAAATAGAAAGAGTTTCTTACGGCACTGGCATATGGGTAGAGAACGAACACGGTGTAGAGGATGAGGGCAGGTGCCAGGAACGGAATGATCAGTCGGTACTTTCCGTGATTCATACGCGGTTCCGTTCACGTTTCCTGACGAGTCCAACAGCATCGCAGCGGTGGTACGAATCGGGACGCCGACAAGTCGGCGTCCCGAATCCAGCGTTGATCCTGCCTGAAAAGGCAGAATCGAGAAACGCCTAGATCTCCCGTGTGTACTTCGGAATCGAATCGTCCGCCTTTACAGCATCGGCCGAATCCTGGACGTTCTGCTGGAACTCCTCGACGGTTATCTGGCCAGTCATGAGCAGTCCAAACTGATCTCTCGAGTCGGTGCTCAGTTCTGGGTACCAGTCAGCGTACCGGGAAGCAAAGGTGTTGTCTCCAGCGTTGGCGATTGCATCCTGGGCTGACTGGAACGACGCACCAAGATCGAGTCCCTCGGCAGCGCCATTGACAACGGTCAGGGCTTTAGTGTCCTCCGAGAAGAAACGGGCGCCCTCCTGGGAGAAGAGCAGACGCAACCACTCTTTTCCACCCTGGACGTTTGCGCCTTGCTCGGAGACGTGGAAGTTTTCGCCGGCCCATGCCCCGATACCCTCGAACGGAATCGTGTCGCCTTCCAGCGACGGAGATGGGTTGACCAGCATCGTGAATCCTTCCGGAATCAGATCGGTCATTTCATTCTCGAGCCATGTTCCGCACGGAAGGAAAATTGCGTCGCCCTGCAACCAGGCTGCCTGGGACTCAGTGTGCGACAGAGCCTCAGTGCCTTCCATGATGTAACCGTTTTCGTAGAGCGCCTGAAGAGCCGAAGCAGCCTCAAACACCGGCTCAGACAACCAGGCACCGTCTTCGAGGTTGTCGAGCGCAACGAGCGCTTCGATACCGCCGTGCTTCGGCACCATCTGATCGAACAGCAACCGCATGTACTGTGGATATTGCCCCTGATAGGTCCATGGAGCAATTCCCTGGGCTTTGATCTCCTCACAGAGATTCAGCATCTCGGTCCAGGAGGTTGGATAGGTGTAGCCCTGTTCCTCCATCCATGCCTGGTTGTACCAGATGCCGTAGACCGTAAGCGCATACAGCAGCACATTCTGAGTGCCATCGTAGACGCCATTCCCCTGGGATCCTGCCACGAGCGTATCGACAAATGTCGCGCCTTCGGTGTCATAAGCTGGCGCTGTCATCAGGTCTGCAAGATCAGCAAGCTGGCCTTCAGCGACGAGCGTGGCGATCGGCAGGTTTTCGGCGCCGGAGTTATCCATCACGTCGGGAGGGTTGCCTGCGACGAATCGCGGCTGGAACTGAGGCCCGAGCCGCTGCGTGCCGATGTACGTAATCTCTGCATCGGGATACAGCTGGTTGTACATCTCGTTGACGTTCAACGCATAGTTGTCACCGAAGCCACCCTTGAATATCACCACATCGAGCGGCGCTGCAGGATCCACTCCGAGTGGATTGGATGCGTCCTGCGCAAATGTCGGCATTGGGCGAACGGCAGACACTGCCGTAGCAATTGCGGGTGCAGCCAGTCCAAGCGCTACGCCGCGCTGAATGATCTGACGCCGACTGTAATGTCGCCGGGTCGCCTCGTCGACAAGCTGCGTGACGACTCTGTCACTCATCATGCACGAACTCCTTTTTGGTTTGTGTTGCACATACCGATTCTGTCGATTCAGAAGGGCGTTGTGCACACTTCTTGCGTATAACAGCATTGTAACACCGTGAATCGAGCAAACCGGCTCTCACTCTGGACCGGAACGCGTCCAACGACACGACACTCGGCCATCGTGCATCATTTGCTGCTGGTCAGTTGGAATAGCGCGGAGGCTTATTGAATGCGCGAGGGAACGCCTGAGCCAGAACATCGGAAACAGCTTCGAGTCGGTGTGATCTTGCCCGACACTGAGTGGGAAATGGGAGGCGATACACCGCGATGGTCTGACATTTCCGAGATGGCGGTTGCTGCTGAACGCGCCGGATTCGATTCGGTGTGGGTGTTCGACCACCTCCTGTATCGATTTGAAGGGAAACCGTCTCAGGGCCCGTGGGAGTGCTGGTCGAACCTCGCTGCGCTGGCGGCGATCACGGAGAGAGTCGACATCGGTCCAGTCGTGTGTTGCACGGGCTACCGCAACCCTGCTCTGCTCGCAAAAATGGCCGAAACCGTGGATGAGATTAGCGGCGGGCGTCTGACTCTGGGTCTCGGAGCAGGTTGGCTTGAGTCAGACTACTCCGCATTTGGATTTCCGTATGACTACCGCGTCAGTCGTTTTGAGGAAGCTGTGGAGATCATTCACGGACTTCTGCACAAGGGCCATGTTGATTTCGCGGGCCGCTTTTACGCTGCGCGAGACTGCGAATTGCGGCCCAGGGGTCCTCGACCAGATGGCCTTCCAATCATGATCGGATCGAGCGCTCCTCGAATGCTGCAAACGCTCGCACGCTTCGGCGACAGCTGGAACGCGTGGGCCGTGCAATCGCTCGCCGAGCTCGAAGATCACCGGCAGAAGGTCGACACCGCGATGGAGCTGGCAGGGCGCGATCCCGCGACCGTCGAGCGATCCGTCACTCTGCTGGTCGACACTCCGGATGCGACAGGAAGACCGAGCGAGGACAAGCCGGGATTGAAGGCACGGACCCCCGAGGAACTGGCCGAGTTCATGCTGACGTACGCCGAGGCGGGAGTGTCAGAAATACAGATCATGCTCGATCCCAATACGATGAAGGGCCTCGAGTGGTCAGCCAGATCGCTGGAGTATCTCGGCCGGTAAATGCAGCACCAGTGGCAAATAGCTGCAGATGGAATTTGAGGGTCTGCGAACAGTTCCGACCTCAACTGGTTGACTGACTCCGGCGGTCTCGATCCGCTTGGGTCATGGAGCTCAACGAGCTCTTCTGTTTGCCATTGGCGTCGAAGTTTTCCTGGTCGAGCCATTGCTCGAAGCTTGCCTGTATCGTGGTCCACTCGCTGTCGATGATCGAATACCAGGCTGTGTCACGGTTGCGGTCTTTGACAATCCGGTGCTGAGAGAAGACGCCTTCGAATGCAAAACCCAGGCGTCGAGCGGCGCGTCTGGACGGCTCATTCCCGGCGTCGCATTTCCATTCCAGCCGGCGGTTTCCAAGGTCATCCATGGCGTGTTTCATCAGAAGATACAAACCTTCAGTACCCGCGACGGTATTCTGGAGTGGTAGCCCAAACATGATATGACCGATCTCTATCGACCCATGAAGTGGTTCGATGGACATCAGGCTGGCCAGACCACTTGCCATGCCAGATGCGTGATCTCGAATCGCAAAGAACAGCGGGTCAGGGGCCGCGGAGCATGATCTGAGCCATCCCACATAGGAATCGAGCGAAGGAAATGGGCCATAGGGAAGATAAGCCCAGATCTGCTCGGCCTCAGGGCGATCATGCGAGGCGTCGTAGAGGTCTGATCCGTGCTTCCTCGCATCGAGGGGCTCGACGGTGGCCCACCGCCCCTCAATTGGGGTACGGCAAGGCAGGAGTGCCGGTGGCAAAGGAACCACCGGATCGAGATTGACCACTCGCTGTCTGACTGGTTCGGACTCAAGGCGCATGGATGCAACTCCTCCTGGTGATCAGTCTGACCAACCAGATTCTATCTATCGCTCCGTGGGTCGTTCGGCACCATCCGTGAGAAAGTCGGCCACAATCCTGCTGAACCGGTCATTGCTTTGAATCAGCGCATCGGAGATCAGCCGTTCCAACCGCTCATTCGCATCTGATATCGCATTTGTGCTCGAGGCACCAAGCGATTGGTCAAGAACAGTTCTAACATCGAGGTGGTAGTCCGGTTCGTCGTCAAGAGCGATCCAGGCCGTTAACTGCTCCGATCTATCCAGAAAGAGCGTCCAGTCATCCGTCGAAAGCGTGACCGAAGTTTCATTCTGGTCAATCTCGATGTCGAAATCCTCAGCATCAAATTGGCCAAGCATCGCTTCACGCAACGTGTCAGCGATAGCGCTTGCGTCAGGTACTTGCGGTGTCATTGCGTCGATCGTCCTCCAATGCTGGGACAATGGTGCAATCATCGCTGGTCAGGACTCGGACCAGCAAATGCGGTGCTCTATCGTAGCGGAAGAAGGAAAAGATGCCTGATCTGACAGGTCGAAAGGCTTTGGTAACCGGGGCGGGAGTAGGGATCGGGCAGGGCATTGCCCGAGAGCTTGCGCGTTGTGGGGCGGCGGTCGCGGTTCACTATGGCGGAAGCAAGGACGGCGCTGAACATCTGGTTGGCGACATCAGCAGCAGCGGCGGGAGGGCATATGCAATCCAGTCAGATCTGCGGAACGTCGATGGCTGTACGACTCTGGTCGATGAAGCCTCAGAGCGATTGGGCGGATTGGACATTCTGGTCAACAACGCCGGAGTGACGCGTTCCCAGCCGTTCGAGGAAACGACAGAAGAGCTCTACGACGAAATGTTCGATCTCAACATCAAGGGGTACTTCTTTTGCGCCCAGCGGGCATTGCGGTACTTGCCGGAAGGCACCGGCAGCATCGTCAATATCACCTCGGTCCACGGTGCCGGTGGCTTCCCCAATCACGCTGCATACGCAGGTACCAAGGGGGCCGTCGTGATGTTCACCCGCTCGCTGGCAATCGAGCTGGCCCCACGGAGGATTCGGGTCAATGCGATTGGCCCCGGTGTAGTAGAAGTTCCTCGGTATGCCGACCTCCCGGGGTACACCCGTGAGCGTGGGGACTCGATGGTGCCGCTCGGGCGCGTTGGCACACCCGAAGACATTGCAAAAGCAACCGCGTTCCTGGCGTCGAACGACGCTAGCTGGATCACCGGCGATACGCTTTTTGTCGATGGAGGAACGACTGCAAGGATGGGTTTGTTCTGGGGATCACGCGACTCCGAAGAGTGACCACTTCTCGCAAATCTGGCAGGATACCGTTGAACGCTACTGGCCCTCTATGAAACCGGGAGTCTCAAATCAGATGACACGCATTCCGCGCGACAAGCTTTTGTATGGGTTCGATGCTGCGACCCCGCCAGTGGCGACCATTGCCCCAGGCGATTTCATTACCGTTGAAACGCACGACACCTCGACGGGCCGCATCCATAAACTGGAGGACTTCGAGGAGTTCATCCGGGTTCGCGATCCGCTCAAGGTGAACCCCGCTGCGGGTCCGATCTTTGTCGAAGGAGCAGAACCGGGAGACGCACTCGCAGTCAAGATACTCTCGATCCAGCTGGGCCCCTACGGATTTGTGCGAGCTTTGTCCGGGAATGGCGTGATCCAGGATGGCCTGCGAGAACTCCCTGCCATGATGGTTCAGGTTGCCGGTGACAATCTGATCTTCGGTGACAAGCTTCGGTGCAAAGCACGGCCGATGGTGGGGGTGCTGGGCACCGCTCCGGCAGAAGGCACGATCTATACAGCGCACCCCGGTCATCAGGGCAGCAACATGGATTTCACTGCTGCAAAGGCTGGGGCCACGGTCCATTTACCAGTGCACGTTGCCGGCGGATTACTGGGAATTGGCGATTTGCACGCTACGATGGGAGATGGTGAGGTCAGCGGTACCGGTGTCGAAATCAGCGGCGAGGTCATGGTCAAGATCGATCTGATCAAGGGGGCGGCACCATCGCGGCCATGGATCGACTCGGATGAGGCATGGATCTCGACTGGACAGGGAGCGTCGCTGGATGATGCCGTGCACGACGCTGTGGAGCAAATGATCACGATTCTGCAGCGAGAGCTGAAACTCGATCGGACCGATGCCTACCTGATGATCAGTGCGAGAGGCGATGTCCGCATCGGGCAGGCTGCCCGGATCAAAGGATGCGATGAAACAGCGTGCGTTGTGTTCGGAAAGGACATTACGCGTCTGTAACTGACTGAATCGATCGCTTCGGACCGGGAATGTTGGTCAGGAGAAGTCCCGCCACGACCATCGCGAATCCAACTCCGAAGAACACTGTCAGTGGTTCGTCGAGCAAAAGGGCGGCCAGCAGGGTCGCCACGATTGGGTTGATGTTCACGTAGACCAGGGCCTGCGTAGGGGACAAGCGGGTAAGTGCAACTGAAAAGAGGTAGAACGCTATCGCGCCTCCGAATACTCCGAGGTAGACCACCAGCAGTAGGGCTTGCCCGCTTGCCTGAAAAATGTCTCTGAGGAGTCCTTCAACGACAGCCGGAATCGCCAGAATGAGCGCGCCGATGGCCATAGCGAATGCGGTAACCTGCAACGCCGAATGGTGCTTCAGCACCCCTTTCATTCGGACACCGTAGTATCCGGCCACGACTGCTGCGCCAAGCATCAGCAGGTTTCCGGCAATTGCCTCCACGCCTCCAAAGTCATTGAGCCCGCTTTCGGCGAAAACGGTTGCCACACCTGCAACGGAAATCATGACTCCGCCAACCTGGACAGGGGCAAGTCGCTCATTTGTGTACCGACGGGCCAGAAGTGCTCCCCAGAGTGGCATCGTGGAAAGGATCACCGCCCCTCGCGAGGCCGTAGTGAACGTCAGAGAAGTGTTGAACAGGACCGGAAAGAGCGCGTACATCAGCAGGCCGAGAAAGCCAAAGGTTCGAGCGTCACACCTGGTGACTCGTACTCCGCTCCTGTCCCGCCATGCCAATAGTGCCAGCAGGATGAGTCCGCCTTGCAGATAACGCAGAAACGCGAGACTGAACGGTCCGATCTCATCAACGGCCGATCGAGTTGCCACGACCGCTGCGCCAACGAGCACTGAACCGACGATCGCAGCCACATGCGAGGGCGCAGACCGATCGGCTTTCATGTCGCCGAGTTCGGAGTACCACTTTCGTATGGTCTCAGGCTGGCCGTGATGCACCAGTTCATCGGAGTTGAAACATGCTTCTGCTGCCCAAGCCTAACCGCCGCCCCGTTGAGCGAGCTCAGCTCCAGGCGCCTGCCCGAGAGCAAGTCATACGCCATCGAGCCTCGCTCCGGCAGTGGTCTGGTATTCATCACGGTCTGACACATTTCACGAGCCTGTTCAGCCGAAATCGTAATGCCGTGAGCGGTTGCCACAGCCGCAACCTCTGTCATCACCGCGAGGTACAGGCGAGTGGTCTCTTCGTCATCGAAGATCTGCTGGAGCGTGAGACGCGTCAGCGCGGTAACGCCGCTCATGGCGCAGATAACCATGAACTTTTGCCAGATCACTGTTTCGATGTTCTCGTGAACGGTGCACTCGATCCCAATTCCGTCGAACGCCTCCCTGATCGCGTTCGTCCGGGGATTCGGTCCGCCATCGAGTTCGCCGATCATGACCCACCCGGGTCCACCGATCTGCCTGATGTGTCCTGGTGCCTCCACTGTTGCCGAGATATAGACAACCCCAGGGACGATGCATGAGCGTTCGACGTACTGGCCGATGATCTGCGGATGATCGACCCCATTCTGCACGGCCAGAATCGACGTTTTCGGACCTAATATCGGCGCAACAGACCTCGCGGCGCCGTCCAGATCGTAAGTCTTGACAGAGAGGAAGACCAGATCAGGCGTCGGGATAGCTGTCACATCGTTAGTAGCGTTGACGTGTATTGCGAAGTCACCAACGAGTCTGGATTCGATTCGTAGTGCCTGATTCTCAAGCACCTCGAGGGTACGACCACGCGCCAGAAAGGTCACATGGTGACCGTTGCGGGCCAGAAGTGAGCCATAAAAGCTGCCAAGGGATCCCGCTCCTATCACGACAATGTCCATTGGTTCCAGGCCTCCCGGCAAATCCCCTCGCGGCGTTCGCTATTGTTCTCTTGCGCGATCGGCTTCATCGACGAGTCGCTGCCGGTTGCCCCACATCTCGGACGATGGGGAAGCAGCTTCTCCACCGAACGAAAAGGAGAAGTCGACCGCCCGCCGGATGGCGTTCAGGTCAACGTCGCCGGAGCGATCGAACTCGGCAAGAACCTGTCTGGCAGCATACTCCGCGGCCGGCAAGTCACGGGAAGCGATTTTGGTCATCGCGTCGGTTGCAGCGGTACCACCACGCTTCTGGAGAAAGAGATAATCAGTCATCAACGCCTGGGCCGGCTCGATCAGCTGATCGAGAATCAGCGGCAAGGTCGCTTCACGATTACCGCTCTGACTCAGGGTCAGAATCCTCGTAAGTTGTGCGCCCAGGCTCATCGCAAGCTCCCGAGCGCCATCTTCCACTACTTCTGCTGCCTGCGCCTGAAACTGGAGGATGGTCTCAGCCGCTGTTTCAAATGCCGCTTCCAGATCTTCCGGCTCGGTGGAAAACGATGCCCCAGTTGCCTCACGCATTGTACGACGCTGCATGACTACGCTTGCCAGGATGCCTCCTAGCGCCCCAGCGATGATCGCGGAGCCCTGATTGACCCCGATAGCCCATGCGATCGCGGCCGTGGCAGCTGCGACCGCCAGTGAAATCAATGTGTGCCGTGGCGTTCTCATGAACCGAAGAATACCAGCCTCAACTCACCGGCAGGCTGCTGGTTGTGGTTGTTATCCAATCGAAAAGCCGACCCGTTTCCGGATCGGCTTGCGCAACTGTTGATGTTCAGGTTCGGAAAACGCTCGAACGCATCGATTCGAACGAGGTGTTCCGAATTACGAATCGCTGTCTGCTGACCAGGAATCATCTGACGGACTGTCGTACCAGGTCGAGGCTCCGCCGGTATTCACGGTTGCGCTGCCGGAGGTTCCTGCCCAGCCAGAATCGTCCGACGTCGAATCGTCGTCGAGAGACTGAGGTCCGCTGGTCGCTGGAGGAAGCGGTTGAATTGTTATCGGTGTTATACAGTCGTCCGTGTCGCTGTCGGACTCTTCCGGCGTGGAATATCCGTCGTTGTCAGTGGTATCGAATCCATCACCATCCGTTGTATCGAACCCATCGTTGTCGGTGGTATCGAATCCGTCGTTGTCTGTCGTGTCGATCCCATCCCCGTCAGTGGTGTTTACTCCATCATCGCTAGTGGTGTCGATCCCGTCCCCGTCGGTAGTGTCAACCCCATCGTTGCTCGTGGTATCGAATCCGTCATTGTCCGTAGTATCGATCCCATCGTCGTCACTATCGGGGTCACAGTCCCGAATCGTTGGTCGAACCATGATCTGATCGAGGTAGCATAGCCCTTCACCCCGCTGACCCAATTGAACGCAGTTATCACGTTCGAAGCCTGGAGAATATGCCCGTGCACAAATCTCCAGGCAATTGCGTGGGCCGTCCTGGGCGAAACTGCGATCTGCAGCTCGAGACAGGCCAATAGCTGCTGCCACACTGCCGACAAGAATCCTAACGGCGCCACGCCGAGAGTGCCGCTGTGCCAACTTCCGGGGCAGCTGATCAAATCGATTGCTATCCATGTTCGGGTCATTCCTTTGCCTATCGCTCGCCACTTGCGAAGTGAGTCATTCGCTGGATTGCGTCGTATCAAACTGCGATTCGATCGATTGCGATCGAGAACGTCAACTATTGCCCCCTAACGGACTGCACCTTGCGTGCCAGGCACGTGGCACAGTTCTATCTCAGGAGAGTCAATGGTTGGATCGTTTGATACACCAGCGATGCAAGGAGCGAAATCTCGGCACCCGTCGTCAATGACCGGCATCGATCGATTGCAAGTCTGGAGAACGATCAGGTCGAGCCGTAACCGTGGTGCAGGAACTGACCTGCCACGCGCGGTCTGCTGTCGTCAGCGTGTTGCTTCGGGCCATCGAGGTAGACCGTTTCGCCGCGCACCATTGTCCGTTTCACTCTGCCAGCAACACTTCTACCCTCCAGGGGTGTCCACTTCTGACGATAGCGCATATCGGTACTGCGAATCGTCCAGGTTTCATCAGGATTGAATATCACCAGGTCTGCGTCAGCGCCGAGCGCAAGACTCCCCTTTCGGGGAAACAGGCCAAAGGTGCGGGCAGGATTGGAACAGATCATCTGAACCAACCGATTCGGACTCATCCCCCGGTTTTTCACCCCGCTGTCCCAGAGAATTGGAAACATCGTCTGCACTCCGGGCAGGCCATTGGGAGCGTCAAAGATGTTCGACTCGCCAGCCTCCTTGAGGACCGCAGAAGTCGCAACATGATCGGAGGAAATGATGTCCACGTGACCTTGCAGAACATGATTCCAAATCCGCTCGACTTCGTCTTCATCCCGAATTGCTGGCGCGCACCGAGCGAAACCCTTCAGCCTTTCGAGATCCGGGATCGCCATTGCGAGGTATTGAGGACACGTTTCAATCGTTACTTTGAGTCCGCCTGATCTGGCATCCGCGATCAACTCGAGTGCATCGGCGGAGGCACAGTGGCAGATGTAGAGCCAGCAACCAGTCCGCTCCGCCAGCAAGATGGCCGCTCGCACCGCCACCGTTTCGACAAGCGTTGGCCGGGATTCCGCGTGCGCCAGCGCATCGGTCCTCCCTGAACTCTTCATTCTCTGGATACCTGACTGCAGGGAAGGATCGTCTTCAGCGTGGAGCCCGTACGGCAGGCCAATTTCTGCAATGACTGCCATGGCCCAGCGGAGTTTCGCGGTATCGACTGCGGGAAAGGATGGACTCGAAGGTGCCATGAACGACTTGAACGCGACGGCTCCATTCCTGGCCATGTCCCGGATGGCGTCTTCATCACGTTCGTCGCCTCCGATGATTCCTCCCCAAAGGGCCATGTCTATCGTCGACGACCGTCCGATGGCTGCGATCTTTTCCTGGAAGTCGTCCAGGTTTTTCGTCGTCGGTCCTGCTTGCGGCATTTCGATAACAGTGGTGACGCCGCCCGCTGCCGCGGCGGCGCTACCGGTGGCAAACCCCTCAAATGTGTTCGGATCTGGCTCCCGAAAATGCGTGTGGACATCGAGCACACCGGGCAACACCATGAGCCCTGATGCATCGATACGGGTGTCGGATTCAGCGATTCTGGCTTCGAAGCCGAACTCGCTAACACGGCCGTTCCGAATCGTAATATCGGCTCGAAACGTTTCGTTCTCGTTGACAACACGACCACCGGTAATCACCGTGGTCCCTGCGCTCACGGACTGAGTGGCATCGGGCCCGATCAACACTAATTGCCAATCACATCGGTAATTGGCGAGAGCGGTATATTGGCATTTCTGAGCGCGCCAACCTGAGTTGCCGGAAAACCGGGGATCTCCCCAAAGAACACGAACCACGGCTTGCCAGTGACGTCGATCGCCACGGCAGCTCGTCCCTGGGAGTTCGGGTCGTCTCGCGTGAGAATCACCTCAGCGCCGGGCTCAATCGAACGGTAATTGATGGCCGTCGCCGCAATGTCGACGAGGATGCCACTGCCGTCTCCGAACGTGCCCGTTTCAGCATTGAACCCGATAAAGGCAATGCCATCCTTGTTTACGGCTATGGTGGGGAATGCTCCCCGGTTGCCAAATGCGATGAGCGTGTCAGAGCCCCACTGTGTGGATCCCGCGGCAAGGCGTTTGGCAAACAGGAACGTATCGACTCCGCGGCGGGCGTAGGCGACGATGACCCCCCCGGTCGGATCGGCGACCATGTCGACGAACCGACCACCAAAGTTGTCCCCGCGGCCATTGGCAAACAGCGCAGGAGCACTCCAATTGACGATCTCGTCGTCTATCGCTCGCCAGGCCCATTCCATTCGCGCCGCGTTCTCTGGTCCCATCGCGGATGTGTAAACCGACCAGACGGCGACGAGCCGGTCTCCGTCTACAACGAGTTTGGGGAGCAGCGCTGCCGCGGTTGGAAGGTGATTGTTGATGAGTACCGGTGTTGACCAGCCAGCGTCAGGCGACTTCTGACTCACGAAGACATCAGCATTCAACGGTGAGGCGGCGCGCCCACCGTCGCCAAATGCGCGTTGGTCCTGCCAGGCGACGTACAGCGTGTCACTCGCATCAATTGCCAGAGAGGGGGCCAGTTGATGGCCAGCGCGTTGATCCAGCGACACCGACATCGGAGGCACCCAGCCACCCCTGCCATCCTCTCTGGTGTAGATCAGCGTACTGAGATACTCCGGACCCGTTTGCTCTCGCGCTGAGTAAACAACATGAACCAGACCCTTGCTGTCGACTACAGCTGTTGCACCAAACTGAATCTCTCCAGCGGGCATGACTTCCGCGTCGAGCCACCGACCCGTGGTCGGATCGAACCGCGACGCATAAAGGCGCTGCTGGTCCTGCAGGGGCCCTCTGTCGGCGAGTGCACTAAAAAACGCCCACGCACCACCATCCGGTGTCGTTACGAGTTCTGGAGACCACTCAAGCCAGACACGATAGGGAGTTGTGCTGCCCTGACCGTCGCTCATCCGAATCAACGTGCGCTCAGGCCCTGTCGTGCGGGTTACGCCGTGAACCCCGGTGCATGCCTCCCAAAGGCCGCCGCTCGAGGCCTGCGCCTGAGACTCGGCATCCTGAAGCCACTGCGCAAATCGACCACTCAGATCTTCGGCAGTTGCGGCAAAACCGCTTCGAATCTGCTCGTAATTCAGCAGTCGGCGGCTACCATCATCTTCCTCTGTCCAGATCAGCGTGTTTTCACCATCCTGCTCCACGAACACCCTCTCTGTGAGGATGCGGCGCAAGTTCGACGCCGACTGATCGGCGAAGCACTCCGTTTCCACAGGAGCATCAACAAACGAAAGCGGCACCTCGTCCGCATTCGACCCAAGCGCAATGACGCTACCGGAAACGACACTATCGACGCGCTGTCGGCCGGTTGGCCCAGGTTCAGAAACCGCAGGGAGATCATCGAATGCTGGACCGCCGTCGATCGCGGGCTGGAGCGACATCGCCACGCCGTCGATGAACAACGACGGGTTGATCGAATCAATCGGCATCTCCAGCACCATCACCACGCGGTCGGTTTCGCCGGGGCTGATCGGAACACCATCTCCCACATCTTCGGGCTGGAGACCAAGTACAGCAGCAGCACCTTCAGTGCTTCGACGCGCAAATCCTCGAGGGTCATCCGGGCCAGCAACCTCGATTGCAAATTCGCGCAGGTCGAGGCGTTCATCCGATCGGCCCCAGTTGATCACATCGGCGATGACCACTACCCAGTCCTTGTCAGGCCGAGCTGGAAGGTCCAGGTCGGGAAATTCGTTTGCTCGCTCGGCGGTGACGATGCCAATTCGCCAGATACCTGACACAAACTCAGATGTTTCATACGGCGTGGATGCAACGGGCGACGCGACTGGCGAAGCGACAGGCGAACCAGTGTCGGTAAATGCTGGCAGTGACGTGCTCGGCTCGGATTCGGGGGTGGCTTCCTGGGCCAATGTTGAGAGAGACGCTACTAGCCCACTCGCGACGATAGCGGCTACCAGTGCGACGACAGCGAATCGGCCAGGATGCAGGCGGATCATGGGCTGACTTCCTCCTCAGTAGGGTTAGTGCGACTGGAGGGCATATTCTGGCCAGTCAAGTGCATACGTTCGCGTTACCCGCACGGTCCAGATGGGATGATGCAGGAACTCTCAATGCTACCGCACAACACGGATGCTTTGTTCAGTAGCGAGCTGGCGGGTTGAACTGCCGAGCAGATCGCCAAAAGCGTTCCGGTCGGACTTGATCCTGCAAACGAATCAAACAACCTGCGACATGATGGCCAGCACAATCGCCCCATGAAATGTCCAGGTCGCGGTCCTGAGCCAGTTAAATCGAACCAGCGATCTGATCGTTTCAGCGTCGTATCCACCAGCAAGCTTCTGATGCTGCGGCACCTGCACCAGAATAGTGAGCAGCCAGACAGCGACGACCGCCACGACTCCCGCAAGAACGAGTGGCAACTCGACTGACTCCGGTCGCCACTTCAGCAGTGCCATTGTCGTTGCTGCTTCGATCGACATTGCTGGTATCAC
>JBGTJM010000015.1:0-2748 GCA_041745115.1 Thermomicrobiales bacterium | reverse complement strand
ACTGCTGGAGACCACGCCCCAGCAGCGATGACCACTGCGTCAGTCTCCAATCTGCCACGCTGGAGGACGACATCAGTGACTCGATCGTCAGAAACGCTAAATCCGACTACAGGCACGTTGCTGCGAATGTCGACGCCGCGTGCCTTCAGATACGAGACGAGCCCGCTGTTCAGGCTCTGTGGCAGCACCTGCCGGTCCTGCCGAACCCAGTACCCGCCACAAACGGCGTCTGAAAGCGCTGGCTCAACGTTTCGGAGATCATCGTCCAATATCAGGTCTGAAACCTCAATGCTGTGGGGGCCGGCCACCTCGGAAAATGCCCGATATGACTTCTCGAGCCGCTCAGGAGATTCATAGACATGAATGACGCCAGTGCGATGCTCTTCGAACTGGATGCCGCTGGCCCGCATTTCGTCATAGAGGTGAAACGTCTGCTTGCTCAAAACTGCTGTAGCTTCAAGACCGGATCTGAACGCCTCTGTGCTGCACTGCCGCCAGAATGCCAGGAGCCATCTCGCCATATCGCCCGACAACCGCGGTTGGATGTAAAGAGGGCTGTCCGAGTGGCGCATCCATTTCATCGACTGCCGCACCAGCCCGGGAGCCGGAACTGGCTCGATGTGGGATGGGCAGATCCATCCAGCATTGACATTCGATGCTCCGTGTCCGGGAGTGGTTGCTTCAACCACGGTCACGGTCCATCCTCGTCGGTTCAACGCGTAGGCCATATTCAGTCCGACGATGCCCGCGCCAACTATCACAACTCGATCCCGCATGAGTTCTCCTTTGGACTGACGCTATTCAAAGCGATGGGTAAGTCCTGCGAATGACGCACCCACTCAACAATCAAATCAATCGCGGCACCGTTCGGCAACGGTTGGGGCTGTCGAAGTGCTATGTGGCTCTGAACCGGTCCATACCGATCCATCGCCCAGAATGGCTCATCGTTTGATCAGGCCGGAGATAATCGGGCCGACAACCGATCGGGTCTGAGGGTTTGCCAGCAATGCGAACAACCCACCGCGGCCCAGAGGAGACATGCTCAATGCTGCCGCAGTGACGCCTCGGCCGCTCGACGCAAGCTGAAGGAACTGCAGCGTACGCGTTATCCCCTTCTCACTTTGAGCGAGCCGGGCGAGCATGATGCCTATTGCGCGAGGATCACCCTGATGGACTCCCGGTGGAACCACCACGCCGTTCCGTTCACCATAACTGGCGATCATCGACCCGAATTCCTGGATCTTCGACTGGTCGATCCGGCGAAGGCTGCTCGTGATCTTCGCTGCGAGATCCTCCTGACTCATCCCATCAACGACAGATTGAAGTCGATTAACTGCTGGAATGCCGCTTGGAAACATTGCCCAAATGTCATCTGGAATGGTGGATCGCATAGACCCCTTGAGTCGTTCCATAATTCCCCAAGCTCTCGATGGACTCCCGTAACGCTGCCCAGCAATTCGATCTGGCACCGAATCAATAGTTTACAGGTCGAGGGACGTTTTCCGAGATCGTGGAGTTCGGATTTGGACGTGAATACGACATGCGTGGCCATCGTCTCACTGTTCGCGCAACAGAATTGTTGCCGTGGAGGATGGGAACGCCGTCCACTTGCGATTCGCAATTTCAGTTCACCAGCGGTCCCGATATGACGACGTCCTCGGGTAATTTTGGACGTGCATTGCGGCGGTTCCGAACTGCTGCTGGTCTGAGCCAGGAGGCCCTGGCCGAACAATCTGGTTTGAGCGTGCGAGGTATCAGCGATCTCGAACGAGGCGCGCGTACGACTCCTCGCCTGGAAACAGTGCGGATGATCGCCGATGCACTAGCACTCGGCGAACACGATCGATCACTGTTGCTGGCTGCGGCGCGGCCTGAAGTGACGTCGACCTCATTGGACGTCTCGAGGCATCAGACAGATCGCTCCCTTCGCGTGTTGAACCCCCCTAGGCCGGTCACGAAACTGGTTGGTCGAACCGAAGAACTGAATAAAATCAAGCAACTTTTTCGATCAGACTCAGCCAGGCTGGTGACGCTCACCGGTCCCGGCGGTATTGGCAAGACGCGACTGGCACTTGCTGCGGCTCGATCGTTGTCCGGCTCATACGCGTCTGGCACGACGTTCATCGATCTGTCTGCGATTCGAGACCCAAGCCTCGTGCCGGGCACAATCGCCGCTCACCTGGACGTCCGACAGGAGCAAATTGAATCAGTGCTGGAGGCACTGAAAGCATCAATCGCCGAACATCAACTGCTGCTGGTGATCGACAACTGGGAACACGTCCTGGACGCATCGACCGTCGTTGCCGAACTTCTCAGTCACTGTGGGTCACTTGCCGTTCTGGCAACCAGCAGGGAACGCCTCCATATACGCGGTGAGTGGGAGATACCACTCGACCCGCTGCCGGTACCAGAGATGGATGACGGAAGCAACCTCGAACATATGGGTCAGATTCCATCAGTGCAACTTTTCGTCGAACGAGCCTCGGCATCGTTTCCTGGTTTTGAACTCACTGCCGGCAACGCCCTCGATCTCGTGAACCTGTGTCGGGCGCTGGAAGGACTGCCATTGGCCATAGAGCTCGCTGCCGCACGAGTTCACTCACTGACCGTATCCGAGCTGCTTGCTGCGATGACATCCAGGCTGGACACACTGTCCGATGGTCCGCGCGACCTCCCGGTGCGCCTGCGGACCATTCGTGCGGCAATTCAATGGAGCTACGACCTGCTCGATGCCAGTGAGCAGCGACT
>JBGTJM010000014.1:0-4219 GCA_041745115.1 Thermomicrobiales bacterium | reverse complement strand
CTTGATCCTGTGTCGCTATTCGCACCCTGGGACTCCGTTGCGACCAGAGCCGATCTCATACTCGAAGACGCGGCTGGACAATCCGGGCACATTTTCAATCTTGGGCATGGAGTTCTGCCGCAGACACCTGTCGATCAGGTCAGACGATTGGTGGACTATGTCCACTCAGCGTCATCACGCTGACATGGCGGAAATCGTACATCGCTATGATGTTGTCGTGGTTGGTGGCGGGATCGGCGGATTGACGGTCGCATACCGCATTCAGCGTCAGCGCCCCGACCTGCGCGTCGTTCTGTTGGAGGCAGCGAATCATGCTGGTGGCAAGATTCGCACAGACGCAGTCCACCACCCTGACGGTCGGTTTCTGATCGAAGCTGGGCCTGACTGCTTTCTCGCCCAGAAACCATGGGCTCGAGACCTGGCTGAAGAGCTCGGATTGGGCGATCAACTGACCCCGATCAGCCCTAGGGCGAGAGGCGTGGCCATCAGGAAAAACGGCAGAACCATCGACTGGCCAGCAGGAGTTTCGCTGTTGGCTCCGACAGAGGCGTGGCCATTCCTGCGGACCTCCCTGTTCTCGCCGTGGGGCAAGATTCGGATGGGGATGGATTTGCTAATTCCAAAGCAGGATGTGGCTTCAGATGAGTCGGTCGGCGTCTTTGTCAGGCGTCGGTTGGGCCGAGAAGCATTGGACTGGATCGCTGAGCCCCTCATGGCAGGTATTTACAACGCCGATCCAGACGAATTAAGTCTGATGTCGACATTCCCGAACCTGAGGACACTCGAGCAAGAACATGGCAGTCTGATTCGCGGTCTGCGGGCTGCAAAACAGAAGCGGCTTGGTTCGCCAGAACAGACTGCACCGTTTCTGACGTTTCTCAACGGCATGCAGGAGTTGCCGAACGCGCTGGTCAGATCACTTGGTAGCGTGGTTGAGACACGATCCAAGGTTGAAGCTTTGAAGCGCGATTCAGAAGGGTTATTTTCGCTGGCGATCGGTGGCAGGAGGCCGATTGCGACGTCTCAGGTGGTCCTAGCGACACCGGCAAGGGAAACCGCGGCCTTGTTGGAGAGAGTTTCACCCGCGGCATGCTCACTCCTGTCGCAGATGCGTTCGAGCAGCTCCGGAACGATTTCGATGGTTTTCCCGGAGTCCGAATTGGCTGCTGGCCCGTTGGGTTATGGATTGGTGTTGCCGCGCAAAGAAGGACGCCCGTTCAACGCCGTGACGGTGGCTTCCCGCAAGTTTCCGGGGCGTGCGCCATCCGGATGGGAGTTGATGCGACTCTTTTTTGGCGGGGCACGGAGCCCGAAAACCATGGATGCCGATGACCAGCACATTGCCGACATGGCGATTCGGGAACTTAAACTGCTCTACGGAGTGAGCGAAGACCCCGCGTTCTATACAGTTTCACGGTGGCAGGTCGGCAATCCGCTGTATACCGTTGGCCACAGGGATCGAGTCACGGAAATCGAAACCGCCCTGCCGCTCGGGGTGCACCTGGGAGGGAGTGCGTTTCACGGGGTCGGAATTCCCGACATCATTCGGAGCGCAAACCAGACCGCAGCGCAGATTTGCGAGTCACAGGCTTACGGTAGCAGCGATATGTTTGAGTTGCACAACGCGGTTCAACAACTGGGAGCACAGAAACTATGAACGAGACGAATGGCATGCCTGTTTCGACATTCACAACATTCTGGATTTTTGAATCCGATTCCAAGACTGAGTGGTCAGAAAGCCAGCGCCTGTCGGCGGCAGGCGCTGTGGCCGAGCTTGTCGAAACCCATCGCAAACGGGTGGACCTGCGAGCGGCCTATTCGACGGTTGGCCTGACTGCAGGTGTCGATCTGATTCTCTGGTTGGTGGCCGACGATGTTTCTTCGTTCCAGGCTCTTGCTGCCGATATCAGGCGTACCCCCGCAGGACAGGCGCTGGAAGCGAGATTTGCATATCTTGGAATGGCTTCGATTTCGCAGTACGACCCGAATCATGGTCCAGCATTTATGCGTGGCCTACCACCGAAAAAGTACCTGAGCGTCTATCCATTCACCAAGACGCCAGCATGGTATCTGTTGTCGTTCGAGGAACGGCGGGAGATGATGAAGGTGCATGGCCAACTTGGCGATGAATTCCCGACTATCTTGACGAACACGGTGAGTTCGTTTGGTATCGCTGATCAGGAATTCGTGGTGGCGCTGGAGGACGATGATCCGGCGATCTTGATCAGGATGGTTCAACGGCTGCGTGCAGCCGAAGTCCGTGAATACACACAAGTCGACACGCCAATCTTTCTGGGATTGCAAAAGCCCTTGATCGAAGCCGTATTCGATGCTTTGCCGTAGGCATTGGCACGGAAATTGCAGTATTCCGGGTTACGGCAGGATGACCGGGGGGACATCCTATTCACACCCGGAGGTGAAACATGGATACGTTGACGCACGAGCAATTCCACATTCAGGTGGGCGATGAGGTGGTTGATGCATCTGACAAAAAAGTCGGAACAGTGACTGCCTTCGACACCCGCGTCGTTACGGTTGAGCATGGGCTGATTCGCAAAGATAACTATTTCGTGCCCCTACAGGCGGTCAATGCCTGCAATGATGGCAAGGTTTACCTGAACGTGTCCAAGGATGACATGGACGCACAGGGATATGACGTACCTCCGGTAGTGACTACCGATGCGGATGGCGCTCCACTTTAAAGCAGACCACGAAATCCGATCTGAAGTCCGAGCGAGTGCGATAGCGCTCGCTCGGATCGTTCCTGGGTCCCGATTCGAGACTCAGCAGATTCAGTGCCGTTCGCCGCGCAGCCTGTGTGGACTCAGTAGCGTTGAATTTGCCCGGACGTTATCGAGGTTGAAGGCCGCCATCGAGATTGATGGTCTGACCTGTGATGTAGCTTGCGGCATCAGATGCGAGGAAGGACACCAGTGCGCCCATATCCTCCTCGGTACCGAATCGGTCGAGTGGAACCATCGATCGTTCAATGTTCACCATCTCCTCGAACGTGCGGTCGGTGGCAGAAGCGCGACGCTGCAAAGCGGACCGGTAGAGCTCAGTTCCCATGTGGCCAGGACTGATGCAGTTCACTCTGATACCGTGCGGTGCGAGCTCCCTGGCAAGCGATTGGGTTATTGCGATGACGCCGGCTTTGGACGCCCCGTATGCGCTGGATCGGGCTGGTGAGTCACGGCCAAAAACGGAGCCGACCGTCAGAATAACTCCGGAACCTGCATCTATCATCGTACGAGCGGCGGCACGGCATGTATAGAACACGCTGTCCAGGTTGCTGGCGATGATATGGCGATACAGATCGTCGCCCATTGCTGAAATTGGCCCGCCTCCGCCAATACCAGCATTGGCAACCACGACATCAATCCGACCATACGACTCTAGGCATTCCGTGAAGAGCGCGCCAACCTGACCGGAATCGCTGGCGTCTGAGACGCGTCCGGTGGCTCCTATGTCGATAGCTGTCTGCTCGACCAGTGGGTCGATATCCGAAATCCAAACGGTCGCTCCACCTGCCGCCAGGTGGCGGGCCGCGCCTCGACCGAGCCCCTTTGCGCCGCCGGTCACGATTGCAACGCGATTGTCGAAAGGTGGCTGAGCATTCATGCCGATACAATACCGCCGATCTTCGATGTCCGCGATACGTTTGAACTGACCGAAGAGGTCAAGTCGTTGAAGAATTCGACCGTGCCAGTCGAGTGAAAGGGAGAACGATGCGGTTAGACGGGAAAGTGGCCATCATCACTGGGGCGGCGTCGGGGATTGGGGCGGGGACTGCGGAACGATTTCTGGAGGAAGGCTGCAGACTGGTACTGGTCGACCGCGATGCCGAGTTGCTACAGAGTCGTTGGAGTGACGGACAAGTTGACGTGGTGCTCTGCGAGGGTGACGTGGCCGAAAAAGCAACGTCCCTGCGTGCATTTGGTACTGCGATCGAGCAATTTGGCAAAGTCGACATCGTTTTCAATAACGCCGGAATCATGACCTACGGCGATTTTCTGTCCCAGCCGGAAGATGCGTGGGACACGTTGATGGATGTCAACTTGCGTGGGATCTATCTGATGTGCAGGGAGATTCTGCCGCACATGCTTGAGCGTGGAGCCGGTTCGATCATTAGCACGTCGTCAGTGATGGCGACCCTGACCGAGCCGGGATACGAGGCGTACACAACGTCTAAGGCGGCGATCATTGGATTCACCAAGGC
>JBGTJM010000013.1:0-2018 GCA_041745115.1 Thermomicrobiales bacterium | reverse complement strand
CTCGTATCTCATTGGCACGGTTGAGGGCGCGAACATCCTCGATTCAATTCGTGCTGCGCGGGCATTCGATGAGATTGAACTAGCCGACGACACGGTCCTCACCGGCCACTCTCAGGGTGGCCACGCCGTGGCGTTCGCGGTGCAGATGGCGCCCGGCTACGCACCAGAGTTGTCGATTGCCGGCGCTGTCTTGGCCGCTCCAGCCCTTGATCCCCGCGGTATCTTCGATGATTTGCTTCAGCGTGACGTCGCTTCGGCCGACACGTCGTTGATCCTGTTCGTCCTCAGCTCGTGGGACGCTTCTTACTACGACCTCTCGCTGGACCAGGTCACCACTCCGCTTGGTCGGGACCTCATCGAGTCCAGCATCCGCGACGCCTGCCTGATTCAGGCAGGTCTTGCCGCGGCCGAGTACCCGCCTTCTCAGTTGCTCATCCCTAATGTGCCGGCTGAGTGGGACGAGCGGGTGGCGGAAAACACGCCGGACCCAGCGAGGTGGACACTACCGGCCTTGTTCGTCCATGGCGATGCGGACGAGGTTATTGCTCCTTCCATGACAGAGGCCTTCGTGGATGCTGCCTGCGCAAGCGCCGCGCCGGTCGAACTGCTGACCGTTCCAGGCGCCGACCATTTCGGCGTTCTCGCTGCCGCTGAACAGGAGATGCTCAGCTGGCTGATCGATCGAACCACTGAATCGCCCAGTCAGGGACCATGCATTTAGCTCAGAAGCTCGCCGACCGCGGGTCTGGCAGGCCCGTGCTATGCCCAACCCACTTTGTCTCGGACTGCCAACACAAAACTCGATCCAGACTCCCTGGCACAGACTTCCGACAGGTCTTCCAGCTCTTCCTCGAGGTGTTTACTTCCGTGCCTGCCTGTCATAGAATCCTGTAGCGTGGACCACCGGTGATTGACGGGTAGGGAGACCAGGTGCCACTTCGGCCCATCCAGGATCGCGCCATTCGCAGACCACCGAAGGGAAGCGAAACCCGTGAGATACGGCTTGCGACCGAGTCCCAGCTCGTGGCTCTGGGTGTCCTCCTTTACTTCATTATTCGTGGGCTCGTTTACGCCCGACCCGAGCAGGCCTTCACCAATGCTGAGCGGATCATCCGCATCGAGGAACGGGCTGGACTCTTCCGCGAATCCTCGCTGCAGGCCTGGGTGCTCGACCGACCAATACTCGCGACACTCGCCAACTGGATTTACATCTGGGGACACTGGCCGGTCATTGTTGGCACGCTGGTCTGGCTCGCGGTGCGCCGACCAGCACAATACCCACTCTTCCGAAACGCACTGATGCTTTCCGGCGCTATGGGATTCATTTTCTTCGTGTTTTTCCCGGTTGCACCGCCAAGGTTCTTTGATTCACTTGGGTTCGTGGATACGATCACCCTGCAATCGAGCTCCTACCGGGTGCTGCAACCACCCTCACTCGCCAACCCCTACGCGGCGCTGCCCAGCTTCCACTTTGGCTGGAACCTTCTGATGGGCATTGCAATCGTTCAGTGCGCTGAATCCAGATGGATCAGAGTCACGGGCGCTCTACTGCCAGTCGCGATGTTCTGGGCCATAGTCGCCACAGCAAATCACTTTGTGGTCGATGGCATCCTGGGAGGCCTTCTGGTGCTTCTCAGCATCTGGCTTCTTAGTGGCCCACTGAGCCAGGCCAAGGCCTTCATCAGAGAAAATCTGACCAGCCACCCCGATCCCTGGTCCAACACCTTGCGTTGACGTTCGAGTGCCAGGACCTGACCCACGATACCGGCCAGACTCATTGAAGAAGCCAGTATTCGTTCGCTGCATCCGTTCCCGTCTGGAACCGTCGATCCAGCCCGTGTTCAGCGCCTTCCGGACGGCAACGTTCCTAACAGGTTGAAGTCGCTGGCTCGCCCGCAAAACGAGCCGCGACCCAGGCCAGTACATCCTCCTGTGAGGAATCCGGCACGCTGAAATGCGTTGCATCGGGATACATCCGGTATTCCACCGTTGTTCCGGAAGCGCAAAGCCCCGCCACG
>JBGTJM010000012.1:0-5648 GCA_041745115.1 Thermomicrobiales bacterium | reverse complement strand
TAGACCCGATAGATCATGCTGATCAGGAGAGCCGAGATACCGAAGCTGATCACGATCGCGGTCAGGGTCATTGCCTGTACCAACGGATCACTCACCGGCTGGTCAGAGTTCAAGGGGTAAATGGGCTCCTGCCCTCTCGAGAGCCCGGACGTCATCAGAAAGAAGTTCGCAGCGTTCGAGATCAGGACAATGCCCCCAATGACTTTGATGAAATCCCGTTTCAGGAGCAGATAGCAACCGGCAGCGAACATCATTGCGACAGCAAGCGAGAACAGGAGAATCATTCAGATCTCCTCGCCGAAACGTGGGCCACCAGATCGATCACCCCAACACAGAAGCCGAGTACCAGCAGGAAGACTCCGATGTCGAAAGCGAACGCCGAGATGATTTCGAGCGTGCCAATATGGATTGCACTCTGATCGGCTGGAGGCCAATGCGTCATGATCGGGTTGCCAAACAGAACGGGCACAAACGCGACAGATGCTGCGATAAGAAGTCCGATACCGGCAAAGTTGCCGGCGTTTCGGACCACCCAGAGCCGCTCAGTGGCCGCCACACCGAACGTCACATAATGGAGAGAGATCGCGAGCGCAGCAATCACACCTGCACTGAACCCATCGCCAGAATCAACATAGCCTTTGATGAGGATGGCCAACGCAACCATCCAGATTGGCAGGAAGAGCATTCTGGCAGCGAACCGGGACATTATTGTCATCGCACCATTCTCCGACGAAGAAGTGTGGCGACGCCGAGGAATGCAATGCCAAGCACGGTGATCTCGCCCGCGGTATCAAATCCCCGGAAGTCTGCGAGGATCACCGTCACGATATCTTTGCCGTGGGCCTCAGGAGCCAGCTGAACATGGGAGATCATCACGCTCTCCAGGGCAGCTGGCTGTGACAGAACGCCCCACACCACGACGAACGCAAAGCCACCGGCAATTGCTGCCAGCAATGCATCGCGAAGTCGATGAACATCTGTGGGCCCGTCGGGTCGGTCTGAGGGCACGACTTCGGCGTGGTCAATATTTCGAGGCAGCAGTGCCAGAAAACCGAAGATGAGCAGGGTAAAAAGGGTTTCGATCAAAACTGCCACGAGTGCGACATCCGGGGCCCTGAGGAGTGAATACGCAACGGCCAATCCAAACCCGACGCCGGAAAGCGCAAGAGCCATCGAAAAGTGATCTCTCGGCACTGCTGCCGTGACCGCAGTGAGTCCGATTACGATCAGTACCAGAACCAGAGGCAGATCATTGCTGGCGATCGACCCGATTGAATAGACATCTGCGACGTCGAACGAAAGTAGGGTGATTGCAACCAGGATGCCTGCTGGTACCAGCACCGTGGCTACCCGGCTCCGCAAATCTCTCACTTCGATCAAGTGGATTCGATCGGAAAACGCGTTCAGCCGATACAGGCCGCTGAGATAAAGACGCTCCGGGCCGATCGTCAAACCCATCCTGACTGCAGATGAAAGACCCGACTGCCAGACAGACATCGTGAGCAACAACGAGGTGCCGATAGCGAATGCAGCCAACGCCATGACGGTTTCCGGATACCAGCCATAGGCCACGTGAATCTCTGTAGGAACGAGCCTGGTGGCCGTTGTCGCCGCTTCAGCGAGGCGGACAAATGGCGAAGTCCAGATGCCTCCGATTATCGTCACTGCTCCAAGAACGGAGATCGGTGCAATGAGGAGTTTCGAGACGGGCCGAACTTCACCCTGTTGCTTGCCGAGAAAGATGCCGATCCAGAATCTGCCCATGTACGCGAACGTAAAGGCCGCAGCCATGACAGTCACGGCCTGCATCCAGCGGTTTTCCTGGTACGCAGCCTTGAAAAAGAGTTCGTCCTTGAACCATCCGATTGTCAGGGGAAGCGCAGCCATTGCGGCGGCGGCGGCTCCGGCGGAAATGGCCAGCGCAGGCATGCGTGTGAAGAGCCCCCCGACTTTTGAGAGCTCGCGCGCTCCAGTTGCCTCAGTGACCGTGCCGGCGGTCAGGAACAGCGCGCTTTTCGCAAGAGCGTGGGCGATCACATAGAACGACGCGGCAGCGACTCCATACGGTCCGCCAACGCCGAACATCAGCACTACGTAGCCGTATTGCGAGATCGTGGAATACGCCAGGAGTTGCTTCAGGTTGTCCCGGGTCAATGCCAGAAGTCCGCCGGTAACAATCGAAGCAATGCCTACGACAGTCAGGATATTGAGCAACGTCTCGCTTGGTTCGATGAGCGGATACAGCCGCCCTATCAGAAACACTCCCGCGGCGACCATCGCAGCCGAATGCAGATAGGCAGAGACCGGAGTTGGCGCCGCCATCGCCCGTGGCAACCAGAAGTGGAGTGGAAACTGAGCACTCTTAGCGAGTGCCGCGATCATCATGATGCCAACTGCCACGTTCAGGTGGGTTCCTGGCTCCACAAGCTCAGCGAGCTGCGGCAACTGAAACGTGCCGTATCGATCACCCAGCACAAGGGCACCAATCAGAAATCCGATTGCGCTTATTCCGGTAACCAGCAACGCCATGAGCGCTGAGACGCGCGCGTCTTCCCGATGACGGTCATAGCCAATCAGAAAGTACGATGCGATCGCTGTGAGATCCCAGAACAGAAAGATGAGCAGGAGGTCCTGGGCCATCACCAGACCGACCATTGCGCCCATGAACATCAGCAGAAATGCGAAGAATCGCACTCCATCTTTTTCCGGGCGGTGCTGATGGTGGAGATGTTCGGGTATGTATCGATATGCATAGATGACGACTGCCAGGCCGATGCCCGTCGCGAGAAGAGCATAGAGACTCGCGAGTCCGTCCGACTCGAAATGCAGGCGCAGACCCCAGGTCGGGGCCCAGTCCTGATCAATCGGTGCCCCGGGCCGGTGCCAGTTCCAGAGCGCGGCCAAAAACGCGACAAGGGTCGTCACGATCGCTGCTGGACCTGCAAGTTTGGGCCGCAACGTTCCAATTCCCGCCGCAATTGGAGCAGCGGCCATGGAGGCCAGAAGCAATGCAACGGTCGAATTCACAGACGCACAATCTTTCTCTGGGATTGCGTTCAGAGCGAGAGGTTCGCATGGCCAGCAGGCCGCTGCGGCAGGAACCACCGCGTTTTGCTACAGATTAGCGCGATTGCACCGAATCTGGCTAGGATTCACGTTTGTTGCGAGCGATACATTCAACGCTCGGGAAAGGAGCATCGGGTGCTCGAACATCACCTAGGCCGGTTGTTGGCTTTTGCGATCCTTCTTACCGCGTTGAGTTTCCTGGTTGCGCAGAACTCGGTTGAGATCAATATCCGACTGGTGTACTTTGTAAACAGCTTGAACGATGTCAACATGCGGCTGGGAAGTGCTCTGCTCGTTTCAGCACTATTGGGATTCGGTCTGGGCTGGATCGTGGCCCGCTGGCGTGGCTAGATCAGCAATTGGCGTTGCGACCTCCTCGATCTGCCTTCGTTCGCGCAGGAGATTGAGTATGGAGAGGTTGTCCGTCACAACAGCATCGACGCCGAGCATGGTCAGTTCGTTGACTCGCGAGAGTGATTCAACGGTCCAGGCGAATACGAGCAGGTCATGCTCATCAAGCCAGCGGACTGAAGTGAGGTCAAGAAGCTCGTGAAATACCGTGACTCCATTGAGAAGGTCCGATTCCTGCAGTGAATCGATCGAACCTCGCAAGTCGTCGTAGGCAGTTAAGGTTCCAATGCTGAGCAATCGACCGACTTCAGGATTGCGATCCTGGAAGTATCGAAGTGTTTCCACGTCCCATGAGGATACGAGTGCAATCCGGCCATCGTCCTGGTGGCGCTCCAGAAACGCACTTACATCCCTGAGGAAGACGGGAGATATCGCTTTCAGATCGAGCTGAATGACTTCGGTCTCAGCGGCGGCCCATGCGTCCTCGAGAAGCACAGGCCGAAAGCCGAACTCCCCAAACACAATGAGCGGCTGGTTGTGCCGGGCGTAGAGCTCCCCACGATAAGGTATGACGTCGATTTCGATCCCATGTGCACCAGCTTCCACCGCAGAAGCGATTTTGTCGAGCGAGTCTCCTGAATTGTGGGCAATTCCATGGATTCCGTCGTAGTTCTCCAGAGGATCGGAGTCGAATTGCCGGATGAAGTGCCGTGGAATGACTCCGCTTGTGATTTGGTCGATGCGCTCGCCGCTCGCCAACGTGGCAAACAGAAAAACCACGTTGGCGGCGACTACAAGCAGCAGTGTGACTGAGAGTACGAGTCGAATTGTTCGGCTTTGAATCTTCAATGGTCCTGTTCCTCAGCAGTTTGGGGGTTGGTACCGAGGGGAGGCGGGAGGGAGTCGAACGCTGATTTGACGGAACGATCGAGCGCGGATCGCCCTTCCAATCGAAGCTGGGCTCGCAGTGATCAAGATTACATCGAGCTGCTTGCACTGCATCATACGATGTACGAAGACACGGGTGGTGTCGACTCGGTGTGTCAACAGGGACGGAGCTTGCAAGAGACGATATGGCAATCACAATGTATGGAACATATTGGTGTGGAGACTGCAAGCGGGCAAAGCAGTTTCTCGGAAACCACAGGATACGGTACGACTTTATAGACATCGATGCCGACCCTGCCGGAGCTTCAACTGTTGAGAAGGCCAATAAGGGTGGAATGTCGATTCCGGTGATCGAGTTCGATGATGGATCGGTCCTGATCGAACCTTCGAACGCCGAGTTAGCAGAGCAGCTTGGTGTTGTCAGCCGAGATGAACACCGGTTTCACGATGTCACCGTCGTGGGGAGTGGGCCTGCCGGGTTGACCGCGGCCCTGTACACGGCCCGGGAGGGCCTCTCGACATTGGTGATCGAGAGCGGCGCGGTTGGAGGCCAGGCCGGGATCACGGAACGCCTGGACAACTACCCTGGCTTCCCGGAGGGTGTTGGGGGAGAAGAACTGGCGGACAGGATGCACGAACAGGCAAAGCGGTTCGGGGTCGAAATACTGCAGGCACAGGAGGTGGTCAAGGTGTCGGCTGACGAGCCATACCGGATCGCGAAGACAGCCGATGGTTCGGTATACCAGTCCCATGCCTTGCTTCTGGCGGTTGGCACGCAGTATCGACGCCTGGATATTCCCGGCGAGACCGATTTCATTGGTGCTGGGGTTCACTTCTGCGCAACGTGCGATGGACCATTCTATCGAGATCTGGACGTGCTGGTGATCGGCGGCGGAAACAGTGCCGCAGAGGAAAGTATCTTCCTGGCCCGGTTCGCGAAGAAAGTCACGATAGTCACGAGAGGGGATGACCTTTCAGCATCGAGAGTGGTCCGGGAGAAGGTCGCGAAGTCGCCAAAGATCGAGGTGCTGACCGGAATAGAACCAGTCGAGTTCTCTGGAGCGTCTCGGCTGGAGCACGTTACGCTGAGAAACCGCCATTCTGGCGATACGCGTGTGATCGAGCCAGCCGGTGTCTTCGTATTCGTGGGCATAAGCCCGAACACGGAATTGCTTCGAGGCGTGGTGGATCTCGATGAACGTGGGTTTGTGATCACCGACCAAGCGATGCAAACGACCGTGCCTGGCATCTTTGCGGCTGGTGATTGCCGGTCTGGCAGTACCAAGCAAGCGGCCAGTGCTGCCGGCGAAGGGGCCTCGGCAGCGCTAGCTATTCGACCGTAC
>JBGTJM010000011.1:0-2299 GCA_041745115.1 Thermomicrobiales bacterium | reverse complement strand
CGACGCGATTACCAGGTTTGATGCTTCGGAGTTCGAGACCCAGTTTGCTGCAGAAGTACGGGGGTTCGAGCCAGACGTAGTGCTAGGGCGGAAAGAATATCGCCGCATGGACAGGTATGCGCAGCTCGGAGTTGCCGCGACTTTGCAGGCAGCCGAACATGCCGGCCTCAGAAATACCGAGGTCCCACCAGAGCGTACCGGAGTGCTCCTTGCGACCGGAATGGGTGCGATCGAAACGATCGAAAACGGTATGGAAACCCTGACTGCGGACGGACCTCGCCGGATCGGGCCGTTCTTCATGCCGATGATGCTGGGAAACATGGCCAGCGGCCTGGCTGCCATGAGAGTCAAGGCCAAAGGCCCAGTGATGGCAACAGTGTCAGCCTGCGCAAGCTCCGCCCACGCGATTGGAGAAGCTGCGAGATGGATTCAGGACGGGCTCGCTGACGTGGTCTATGCGGGAGGATGTGAAGCGCCTGTTTCACGCCTGAGCGTTGCTGGATTTAACGCGATGGGGGCGCTTTCAAGGCGAAACGACGATCCGGCACGAGCGAGCAGACCGTTTGATCGAGACCGTGACGGATTTGTTCTCGCAGAAGGGGCGGCGATGCTTGTCCTCGAACGAGAGGACGTGGCTCTGAAGCGGGGCGCCAACGTTCTTGGAGTGGCATCAGGGTATGGCACCACCGATGATGCCAATCACATCGTGCAGCCGGCGCCCGAGGGGGAGGGGGCTGCCCGCGCAATGCGAATTGCCCTGGCTGATGCCGGAATCGAGCCAGGGGAAATCGACTATGTGAACGCCCACGGCACATCGACTCAGCTCAACGAGCGGTTCGAGACTGCGGCGTTAAAGGGTGCTTTCGGCGAACATGCATATAAGCTGCCGATCAGCTCAACGAAGTCGATGACCGGTCATTTACTGGGGGCTGCTGGAGCAATCGAAGCAGCGATCTGCCTCAAGGCAATCGAGCATCAGATTGCCCCGCCCACCATCAATTACGAGCATCCTGATCCGGAGTGCGACCTCGACTACGTACCGAATGAGGCTCGACCAGTTCCCATGCGCCATGTGATGACGAATTCGATGGGCTTCGGCGGCCACAATGTGTCGCTGATCCTGTCTTCGATCTAGCAGCGGATCGAACAGGTTTAGTCGAGATACCCGCGTAGCTGCCTGCTGTAGGTTGGATGGCGGAGCTTGCGCAAGGCTTTCGCTTCGATCTGGCGAATCCGCTCGCGCGTGATCCCAAACTCCTGACCCACTTCTTCAAGGGTGCGGAACCGACCGTCTTCCAACCCAAAGCGAAGTACGAGAATCTTTCGTTCACGCTCGCTGAGCTTGCTGAGCGCCTCGCATATCTGCGACTTGAGAATATGACTCGACGCGATCTCCAGGGGCGGCGGAGAGGCGTGATCTTCGATGAAATCGCCGAGAAAGGCATCGCCCTCGGATCCGACGGGTGTTTCGAGCGACACCGGATGGCGTGAAACGTCCATGACCTGCAACACCTTCGACTCTGGCAGGTCGGTGGCCAGGGAAACCTCAAACGGCGTGGGTTCTCGTTCGTAAATCTGCTGGAGCCGGTGGGCCATCTTGCGCACGCGGTTGATTGTCTCGCCGACGTGGACAGGCAGTCGTATTGTCCGGCTTTGATCAGAAATGGCCCGAGTGATCGCCTGACGAATCCACCAGGTCGCGTAGGTGGAAAACTTGAATCCACGCTTGTAGTCGAACTTATCGGTCGCCTTCATGAGTCCGATGTTGCCTTCCTGAATCAGATCCAGGAAGGACATACCGCGACCGACATAGCGCTTTGCAACTGACACAACGAGCCGGAGGTTAGCCTGGATGAGGTGCGCGCGAGCCCGCTCGCCATCGGCGACTAGCGCCGACAATTCCCGGCGGCGCTTGAGCGGTACGAGAGCCGTGCTGGCGAGCTCATCCTCTGCAAACTTGCCCAACTCCATGCGCTTGGCCAGATCGACCTCGCCCTGCATGGTCAGCAGATCAGTCTCGCCGATCTGCTGGAGGTACAAACGGACAGAGTCTCCGACCCCGCTTTGCTGGTCGGTCTGAACTTGCCGATCGTCGACCTGGGACTGAGAACGTGACTGCTGGAGCATCGACGGCGCCTGATCGACAACCTCGATACCCTCAGTAATCAACGAGCTATAGAACTCGTCGATATTCTCCACACGCTCTTCCATATTTGGGAAGAGGGCCATGATGTCATCTGCCAGCACAAAGCCCTGATCTCGCCCTTTTGCCAACAGATCGGTCATCATTCAGCAGGTC
>JBGTJM010000010.1:0-14853 GCA_041745115.1 Thermomicrobiales bacterium | reverse complement strand
CGATCAGGGCAATCGCAGTTCATTGAGTCAGGACGTGTAAGAGATAGGCATCGTCCCAGCCGGCGCTCTTGCTACGCTTACCCATGAGGGGAACCCCTTCCAACTGAAGTGTTTACACACCACATCAGCCTGCAGGATGCTTCCCCTCTTTTCATCCCCTTCCCTGTCTCACATGTATCTGGTCCTATTCAGTCTGGCAACGTAACGCCGACTCCAACAGCAACGTCAGAACCAACCGCTACCACGATCCCGGAGCCAACTCCGACTGATTCTCCTGATCCATAGATATATGAACTTGTCCCTGGTATACGCCGACCAGCAGATAGCGGTGTCTCCTGCCCCGCCGGATGCACGACAGCTACGCGTCCGTGGAGGACTCCGCGCACCCGTCGCTAGCCCATCATCGCCAGCTGCCGATACTGCGTTCCCAGACCAGCTCCTAGCCGGCGATGATTCCTTCTCGTCAGAACGGCGAAAGCATCAAACGATAGGGTGAGGACGGGCGTCAGAGATCGTAAGAAGTTAATGAATCAGATCAATGATCAGGTTGCTCAGCTTGTGGAGCCGGAGCGATACCTGCAGGTGCTCCGTGATTTCCTGCAACGGGCGGATAGAGCGCCCCTTAAAGGATACCCTTAGCGTTATTACGGAATCTAATACTGGTGATCTGCTGTCTCACAAACGTCCGTTTCTAAGACGACCGACGGCTGTCACACGAGTTCGATCCACGTTGAGTGTTGACACGATCAGGCTTCCGAAGGCGGTTCTCATTCGACAGCTTTGTGTTGACTCTGGTGCGTTCTAGCGTTGGTCGAAGCAAGAGCCGATATCGGACCCGTATGGTCGCGTTGCAGGGCGGTCCGAAGTCGAGGCAGCGGAGAAGAGCCACCATGCCAGCGGCCCTTTGACTTAATTAGGACGCAGCTAAATGACAATGATTTCGCCCGTCATGCCCTGCCGCAAATGATGCCGACAAACAATCTTATAGGTGCCTGGCTCATCGAACGTCACCGCATATGAGCCGCCCGAGCCCACCTGTCCCGAATCGATGAGTCCGCTTCCACCAGCAACGCTGTGCCAGTTGGCTCCCTGATTGACGAACGTGACGGTTGAGCCGGCCGTTACGGTGATCGATCGCGGCACGAAGCGGTTGTCAACCAGCACCATCGTCACCTCTCCAGACTGCACCTCGCCATTCGCCGCTGCGGTCTGGGTATCGTCAGGCGTCTCCACGATCTCGATTTCTGGTGCTGCCTCTACTACCGGCGACTCGTGCCTCATGGTACCCATGTTCGATATCGCTGGATCTTTACTGGGAACAGATTGCCCACCAGTCGATGGATCCCAGCCCTCGGCCGCCGGACCGGATGGGAGCTCATCCTTGTACTGGATTACCGTCATCATGCCGTTGTCGGCATGATTCTCGATGTGGCAATGGACCATCCAGACTCCCGGGTTGTTCGCCTCCATTAAGAGGTCGAAACGCTCGCCAGGGGCGATCATAATCGTATCTTTCGTGATTTGCGCCGCTTCCGGAACGAAATTGCCGTCTGTCGCCACGACCTTGAACGAATGGCCGTGGGTGTGAAACGGATGAGCGGTGGTGCCCGCGTTCACCAGGCGGATCAAAACCTTTTCTCCTTCTTCCACAAACATTGGGGGTATGGCCTCGTGCATCTTGCCATTGAACAGGAAGAGGTCGGTGCCTAATTCTGCTCCCCGCAGTGTCGAATCACGTGGGCCTCGCGGCGCCAGACCGAGCGCGACATCGGGCGTGAGCTCCAAGTCCCACTCAGCGAGCATGTAGGTGTACTCGCGATCAAACTCGATCTGGGGATTCTTCGGCTCCACGATGAAGGAACCGTAGAGTCCAAGCATGATCTGGGTTGAGACATCGGTGTGCGAGTGAAACCATCGTGAGCCCGACGGGGTCGCGATGAATTCATAGACGAATGATTCCCCTGGCTCGACAGCGGCCTGGTTGAGTCCGACCGGACCATCCATGTTCGGGGTCAAGTTCACTCCATGGAAGTGCACCGTCGTCGGGGTGGGAAGTTTGTTCTCAAGGGTCACCCGCACAGTGTCACCCTCGGTGACGCGAATCTCCGGACCGGGAACTTGCCCGTTGTATGCCCAGGCCTTCACCGTGGTGCCCGGCTGCAGTTCCCAGTCGATTTCCTCGGCGGTGAGCGTGAAGGCCTTCACTGCGGGAGTCTTTGCGCCGGTGCCATCTGCAAGGCGGGTCCACGCGAAGAGACCCAAAGCGCCGGCAATCACCGCCGCAATCATGGCTATTCTGATCACTGTCGTCAGCCGATGCTCACTATGACCTGCCACAGCAACTCCGCTCTGCCGGATTCATCATTGATCGTTTGTGTGCACTCAGCTGACTGGCGTGCCCATCGGTGATCCGATGGGGCTAGACACCGGGCTGTTCAGCCGAAAGAGTGGACCAAGTTCACGATATAGGTTCCCGGGCATGCGAGATCGTAACACACTTGCTCATGGGATCCATGAGATCGAACTCCAGCCCAATCATATCAGCCTCGCAGCTCCTTCCCCGGGCCTGAGTACAAGTCTCCCCGCCAGAGGGTCGTGCAAAAACAATTTAGCCAGCCGATACGTAATCGCGCTCCCCGTTGGGAACCGAGATATCCAACGGTTCCACCGCCGCGTCAATCTCTTCAGATGTGATCATACGGTTTGCCGGTTTCGTTTGTTAGACGGAAAGGAATTAGCTTGCAGGCGAGCGGGTCTTGGCTTGTATAGACGCTATTCTCCGATCAATTCGGCCAGGCGCAAGACTCTAACCACAGCAGCGCGTTCGCGGGCGGCTTCGCGCCGTGCTCAACACAGGACGAACCCCGGGGAGGGCTCCATTTGAACAGCGGCCACAGCGAGGTCGGCTGTGAGAGTCATGGCTGAGCGATGGACCGTGTGCTTCGGTTCATCTAAGATATGCCTCAGTGATGCAGTCAAGTGACAAGGTGGGCTTCCGTGTCGGCGGAGAGAGGAAGGGACCATGTAACCCATAGTCGTTCCCGTCGAACCGTCCTTTTTCCGGGTATGTAAACAGAGGAGTAACATGACAGCAAAACGAGTTCTAACGATGGTCTGCGCGATAGCCATAATGGTCTTCTCGAACGGAGCCTCGGTCTTGGCGCAGGACGCCACGCCCGCACAGGATGCGAACCCCATGGTGGAGTGCGTCGCGCCCGATCTGCCGCCTGGCACCCCGACACCCATGGAGGAAGAAGGCTCACCTGTCGCGGAAGAGGCTTCTCCAGAGGCCATTGAAGGTGAAGCAACCCCAGCCGATGAGATGGCCGGCCACGAGATGGAGGTCACCGAAACACCCGCCGACGAGGCCACTGCTACTGCCGCGCGCGGCGGACTCGATGGCATCCTTGACTGCATCGCAGCCGGAGACTTTCTGGGGCTCGCCGGGCTCATGACGGCGAATGGCTGGGCGTTTGTGACCGAGACTGGCAATCCCTACGATGTTCCGCTCAGCATGGAAGGCGCTGCTCCGGTTCGCATCGTGACGGAAGGCGACGTAGTCAGTGACGAGAACGGGCGGGTAGGGCTGCACCTGGTCTATGGCGATTTGTTCAACGGACCCGGCGTGCTGTCCAGTGAGCGATGGTACCTAGTTGAGGAAGACGGCTATTGGAAGTTCGATGGGATTGCCAATGCGCCGGCGCCGGACGACTTTATGCCGGATGCTACCGTGGTCTCGGTCGACACCGTAGACTTTGCCTTTGCGCTCAGCCAGAATGAAATTCCTGCTGGTCCGGCGATCTTCCGGCTGACCAATACCTCCTACACGCATTCTCCTCACGTGGGGGTGGTCGTGACCTTGGTCGAGGGACTGACGGCTGAGCAGGTGATTCAGATGGATGCCCTGCCTGAGGAGCAGCTGACCGGCTTCTTTGTGGCCACGTTCCTGGAGCCTGGGCAGAGTGCCGATCTGATCTTCGAGAACATCGAGCCTGGGGTCTATACCCTGGTCTGCGACTTCACCACCGCGGAGGGTGTGGAGCATTGGAAACTGGGCATGGTGGCCCAGTTCGACGTCGTCTAGTTAAGCAGCTGCACGAATGATGGGGATGCACAATGCGTGCATCCCCATTTTATGACGGTCGGTGCAACGCGACTAATCATGGCGAGCGCCACCTTTTCATAGGTCAATACCGCCGCTGTCACCGACTCCGCCGGGAGCGCCGCAGCCAGGCCGGGATGCTGATCCAGATCGATGGCAGCAAGCACCGCTGGCTGGGGTCCGAGCGACCCTTCCTGACCTTGCTGGCCGGTATCGATGACGCCACCGGGCTGGTCGTCGCGGCCTGTTTCCGGGAGGAGGAGGATACCGCGGGCTATCTCCAGTTGCTCGACCAGCTGGTGGAGCAGGTGGGACGACCCGAGGCGCTCTACCACGACCGCCATAGCATCGTTGTGCGGGCCGCGCACGAGCCGGACACCCTGGCGGAACAACTGGCGGGGACGCGGAACTCCAACGTCGACTTCGATGAGCTTGGCGGCGGTCGTTCACAGAATGGCCGTTAGTTCGTCGTGCGCCAAACTTCGAGATCATATGTTCTATTATTTGTGAAATGCAAGGTGGTCCACACCAGCACTTCGTCACACAGCGCTGAAGGGATTCCTTATGAGCGAACGAACCTCGCACGTGTCCGCCACAGAATTCGCGAAAACGCACTACAAGACGCCGGCCTTGGTCGAGCACGGTATCCGGTGCGGCAAGCCAACTTGCAAGTGCGCTGGCCACTACCGGCACGGCCCCTACGCCTATCTCTACTGGCGGGATGGATCCGGAAACGCCTGCCGCATCTACGTTCGGCGGGCAGACGTTGAAGCAGTTCGAGAGATCGTCACCCTCCGACAGCGGATCGAGCGGGAGCGGCGTCAGCTGCTGGCGGAGTCGCGTGCCTACCTGCGCTTGCTCCGCCAGCACGGAAAGGCAGAAAGACTGTGGTAGACCCAGCCCATCCGGTGGTGGCCGACTACGAGCGAAAACGGCGCGATCTGGAACAGCTCAAGGCCAGCAAGGCCGACATGGCGGAGGCGATCGGCCGCCAGATCGACTGGCTGTTGGAGATGGAGGCCGCCGACGCATTGCGCAGCCCGGAGAACGCGCAAGAGCCCTTTGGCAGCGTCGAGGCGAGTGCTCGCGCCCGGGAACCGCGAACCTACGACCCAGGACAGGACACGGCGACCGGCGCCTTCTCCCCTGGCGAAGTGAGCTGGCAGGAGCTCGGTAACCTAATCGAGCACGAGCCAGAGAAGGGCTGGGCGATCTGGCACGCGATCAAGGAGACGGCGCGCCACGAACTGGCCAGCGGGATCCGCGGCGCCCAGGCGCTGGAGGCACCGGTCCACAGCACGCCGTATGACCGGGCGCAGTATCTGGCGATCGTCGATGCACTGCGCGAGGATTTCCAGCCGCGCGGTGCGCTGGAAGAGTTGCTGGTCCAGCGGATGGCGGCCACCTACAGTCTCTGCCTCAAGTGGCAACAACTGGCCATCCAGCGGCAGGAGCTGGAGGAGTGGCAGGGGGAGGCGACGAAGCGTCAGGAGCAGGCCCGGATGAGTGGGGAAAGACGGGAGCGGCACCGGCTGCAATATGGCTATCTGCCGCCGCGGCTGTCACAAGTGGAAGCGATCCACGATGCGGGGATGATGGCAGAGCGCTATGAACGTGCATTTCTGCGGCTGGTACGGGAATTCCGCAACGCCCGACGTATGTTCGCGGCCTTGATCGTTGCCGAAGGCGGCACCGTCAATGTTTCTGATGGACCGCAACAAGTGAACATCGATGCGCGGTCATAACGCAAGCGCTAGGCGTAGGCGTGACGTTTCCCGCGATTCGTAACTGTTGTACGATGTGGTGGAATCACTGAACAACTACAGTGCAATAGCCTTAGAATGCTCAAGTCCGACGCAAGACGAGACACACGATTGCCACTGTTGCGCAGCAAATGATTTGAGCTGGGAAAAAGCCTAATGAATACGCTGGATGATGTCCTGCAGCATTTTCGGGAGATGTCAGCGAACACCCGGCAGCAAGGCGACTATTTTGAACGCCTGATCAAGCGCGTGCTGACGATCAGTCCCTGGTACCAGGGAGAGTTCAGCAATATCTGGCTCTGGAACGATTGGCCGGGTCGAGGTGGCAAGGGGGACCTCGGGATCGACCTGGTCGCCGAACGGACTGGCAGTGGTGATCTGGTTGCGATCCAGTGCAAGTTCTATGAAGAAGGGCACTATCTTGACAAAGAGGGCCTGAATTCGTTCTTTGCCGCGCTCGGACAAGAACCGTTCCGTGAAGGGATGGTCTTTTCGACGACCGATAACTGGAGCAAGCACGCTGAGGGTTTGCTCGAGCACCCGACCAAACCAGTCAACCGGGTCCGGTTTCAGGATTTGCGCGATTCCGGGATCGACTGGTCATCCTTTGTTATCGCCAAACCAGAAGAATCGCTCCGGCTGTCGGAACGGAAACAGGCCCGCCCGCATCAACGAAGCGCGATCGAAGCGGTCAAGCAGGGGTTCGATCGGCATGATCGGGGTCAGTTGATCATGGCCTGCGGCACCGGCAAGACGCTGACCTCACTCAAACTGGTCGAGGAGTTCGTGCCCGCGGGTGGCCATGTCCTCTTTCTCGTTCCCTCGATCTCGCTCCTGCAGCAGACATTGACCGAATGGAAACGGGAATCGGCTCGTCCGATCCGGGCTTATGCGGTGTGCTCCGACGTCAGCGTGGGCAAGAAAGAGGACGACACGTACGAGATCAGACCCTACGATCTCGTCATCCCGGCCACCACCGATCCATTGAAACTCAGTAGCGGGTTGCAGAACCATCCCGCCGAGGACCTGACGGTCGTCTTTTCGACCTATCAATCGATCAGCAAGGTCTCCAGGGCGCAGCAGCATCCCGGTTCGACTTTGCCAGCTTTCGATCTGGTCATCTGCGACGAAGCGCATCGGACAACTGGTGTCGCGTTGTCGGAAGCGGAACGATCAGAGTTTCTAAAGGTTCACGAGAACAGCTGGGTCGATGCCAAAAAGCGGCTCTACATGACCGCCACCCCCCGGATTTATTCAGAGGACTCCCGCAAGAAGGCTGACGAGGGTTCGATGGTGCTGGCATCGATGGACGATGAGGCCATCTTCGGGCCGGTGTTTCACCGTCTCGGTTTCGGTGAAGCGCTTGAGAAGGAGCTCCTCGCTGATTACAAGGTGCTGATCCTGACCGTTAGCGAAGCGATGCTGGAAGAGACGATCGACCTGGCCGCTCCGGAGAACATGAACCAGAAGATCTCGCTCCATGATGCCGTCCGGATCATCGGGTGCTGGAACGGGATCGCGAAACGGGACAACCCGTATACCGAAGGGCACGATTTCGAGGAAGACCCGATCCCGATGCGGCGGGCGGTGGCATTCAGCCGCTCGATCAAGGATTCCAAACATATCCGGAACGCCTTCAGCGGTGTCACCCGGCAGTTTATCGATGTCATCGACGAACCCGACCAGACCCGCTGTGAGGTCGAGCATGTCGATGGGACCGACAGTGTTCTCCGGCGGAGTCATCTGCTCGACTGGCTGAAGGAAGGCGCTCCCGACGACGAAAACTGCTGTCGCATCCTGTCGAATGCGCGATGCCTGAGCGAAGGGGTGGATGTGCCCGCGCTCGATGCCGTTCTCTTTCTGAATCCGCGTGATTCGGTAGTCGATGTGGTCCAGTCGGTCGGGCGGGTGATGCGGAAGTCGGAGGACAAGAAGTTCGGCTATATCATCCTGCCGATTCCGGTGCCGCCCGACCAGTCACCCGAGGAAGCGCTGAACGACAACGCCAACTACAGGGTTGTCTGGCAGGTGTTGCAAGCGCTGCGAGCGCATGACGACCGCTTCAACGCGATGGTCAATCAGCTCGATTTGAACAAGAAAGCGCCGAAAGAGATCGTCGTCATCGATACCGGCGGCAAGAAAACCGACGATGACTATGCTAAAGACGACGACAAAGAGCAACCGGTTCAGCTCCATCTCGATCCAAGGCTCTTTGCAGCCTGGAAAGATGCGATCTATGCCCGGATCGTGCTCAAGGTGGGCGATCGGCGGTATTGGGATTCGTGGGCGCAGGATATCGCCAAGATCGCCAATACCCATATCGAACGGATGCTCCGCTATCTCGACAATCCTGCATCTGAGCAGTCTCAGGCCTTCAACCGGTTTTTGACCCGGTTGCACGAGGAGATCAACCCGGCAGTTTCGCGGGATGACGCGATCGAGATGCTGGCCCAACATCTGATCACCAAGCCTGTGTTCGAAGCGTTGTTCGAGAACGAAGCCTTTTCGGCGCAGAACCCGGTGTCGTATGCGATGCAGCAGATGCTCGACGACCTTGGTGAGCATACGCTGGAGGAAGAACGGGCGACGCTGCAGAAGTTCTACCGCAGTGTCCAGACCCGGGCGGATGGGATCGACAATGCGGCCGGGCGGCAAGCGGTGGTGGTCGAACTCTACGACAAGTTTTTCCGCAATGCGTTTCCGAAGATGGCCGAGCGACTGGGGATCGTTTATACGCCGGTGGAGGTGGTCGATTACCTGCTGCATAGCGCCGACCATGTCCTGCGGGAGCATTTCGGCAAAGGGTTGACCGACGAAGGGGTCCACATCCTCGATCCCTTTACCGGGACCGGCACGTTTATCACCCGGTTGCTGCAGAGTGGTTTGATCGAGCCGAAGGATGCCGCACGCAAATACGACGAAGAACTCCACGCAAACGAACTTGTGTTGCTGGCGTATTACATCGCGGCGGTCAATATCGAATCGGTCTTCCAGGAAGCGTTTGGGGGGGAATATCGACCGTTCACCGGGATCGTTTGGACCGACACCTTTCAGATGTCGGAGAACGAGCAGGTTGTCGAGACGGATGACGGTGCCGTTCTTTTTCGGCGGATGAACGTTGGAGAAAGCACGAACAGTGAGCGAGCCACCGAGCAGATCCTGACCCCGATTACGGTCATCGTCGGCAACCCGCCTTATTCAGCTGGCCAGACATCTGTTAACGACGAAAATCAGAACCTCAAATACCCTCAACTCGATCAACGGATTGCCTTGACCTACGCAGCGCATTCGACGGCAACGTTGAAACGAAACCTCTATGACTCGTACATCCGGGCGATTCGGTGGGCATCTGACCGCATCGGAGAGCAAGGCGTGGTCGCTTTTGTGACCAATGCGGGGTTCATCGACGGCAACGCGATGGATGGAGTGCGTGCCTGCCTCACCGACGAGTTCAGCGAACTCTGGGTCTTCAATGCGCGGGGCAACCAGCGCACATCTGGCGAAACGTCGCGGATGGAAGGCGGCAAGCTTTTCGGTTCCGGGAGTCGAGCACCAATTGCGCTTACGTTGTTGGTCAAGGACCCGAACCAGAAGGGACCTTGCCAGCTCCATTACTACGATATCGGCGACTACCTAACCCGGGAAGAGAAGTTGTCTCGGATCAGCGCATTCGAGGGTGTCGATGGGGTGCTTTGGGCGAGGCTCACGCCCAATGAAGCGCATGACTGGATCAACCTTCGGGATGTGACATTCGAGCGTTTTGAGCTCCTGACCGATAAGGATTGTGAGCATCCTGGCATATTCGCCATAAGATCACAGGGGGCAAACACCGCTCGGGCTGCCTGGATATATAACTTCAACTTAGGCACGGTTTCTCAGACCATGCGTGAAATGATCATGCTCTATAACCAGCAAGTGCATGCGCTTCATTCAAGCTCGGATTGGACCAATGGTGACATTACGACGTTAGTTGACTATGGCGACAGACGAATCAAGTGGGACCGCGAATTGTTCAAATTTGCGCGACGTGGGACTCACCTTTCCTTCTCCGAAGCAAGCCTCTATCGCTCAATGTATCGCCCGTTCTTGAAGCAGTGGCTGTACTTTAATAAGAAGATGGCAAACACCCTTTACAAGATGCCCTCGCTGTTCCCAACTTTAAGCGCTGACAATTTGCTTATCGACCTGACTGGAACGGGTGTTAGCAAGGAATTCTCAGCTCTAATGACGGACTCAGTAGTTGACGTCCAGACGATGCCGAATGGCCAAGTCCTCCCTCTTTACTGGTACGAGCCGGCGGCTGCCGTACAGCGCCTCCCGGGCATTGACACCGCCAGCGAAGAAGGCTTCATCCGCCACGACGGGATCACGGACGTCATGCACGCCAAGTTCCAGGATGTCTACGACGATCCGGCGATCACCAAGGAAGACCTTTTCTACTATGTCTACGGTGTCCTTCATTCGAACGAGTACCGGGAGCGCTTTGCAGCCGACCTGAAAAAGATGCTTCCCCGGATACCGTTCACTGGCGATTTCTGGGCGTTTTCAGCTGCTGGGCGGGAACTCGGTGAGCTGCATGTCGGGTACGAATCGGTCGAGCCGTGGCCGTCGGTGAAGGAAATGCGGACGGAGATGCCGTTTTCCCAGAACGGGCAAGGGCTCGACGACGCGATCCTGTACCGGGTCGAGAAGATGCGCTATCCGAAGAACGGCAAGGTGGCGGACAAGACAACCATCATTTACAACCAGTACATCACCCTCATGGGCATTCCACTCGACGCCTACGACTACGTGGTCAACGGCAAGTCCGCCATCGAGTGGATCATGGAACGCTACGCATGGACACAGGACAAGGAAAGCAGGATCGTCAACGACCCCAACGAGTGGTCGGACGATCCCCGATACATCGTCGACCTTCTCAAGCGCATCGTCCGCGTCAGCATTGAAACCAACCGAATCGTGGCAAGCTTACCGCCCCTTAACGAGCGGGACGTCGACCTCGGGATCGCGGCTCGAGTCTGGTAGTCATCCACCTCTCCAATGCGCTACTAACAACCTCACGGAGCAGGCAGGCAAACAGTGCAAATCATTTCGGCGGTGATTCTAAGACAACGACTCTCCCGGATGAGGAAGGTCATACCTGAAGGTACAGATCATCACGATCGAGGAACTTCTTGTCGGCAAGAGCCGGATCTTCCACCGGAGCAACAGACCTTCCAACAGGCACCGAAAATCGGGAAGGCCGTTCAGCAGGTGGTGTTAGATTTGGTCGAATGAACGGAATCGCAGCAATTGACGCCAACTATCGACCGAGCGTAAGATGCAGTCACCGGCTCACGTGGACGCGCGAACCGGTGACCTAACCGTCAGCCTTCCGTGAAAGGACAAACGGCTCCATGAAGTCTACCGAAACACAATCCCCATACCCAAAGCGCATACAGGACTGCATGAGTAGTGCGGCTGAATGCCTGGCCATCATTGCGGACGATGCCGCGAACTCTGGCGATGACGCTATCTCGCTGAATGCGCGAACCCTGGCCGGGATACTGCGCGGTATGGCGGAGATTGACTACACAATTGACACCTCTGACCCCGCGGGAATGGATACCCGAACATCTGGCGAGTTGCTTGATAGCCTGTCGCTCCAGGCGCAAAAGACAATCAGACGAACCGAGGAGTTGAGAGGTGCGGCTATGAGCGTGCGAGTAATGCTGATCTTCCCGCACACGGACACCGATGACGTGATGGGGACATTGACCACGGATCATGCGGCTAGCGCTGATGGGATCCCGGTTGCGGACGATGACCACCAGGTCTATGGACCTGTGGAGGTTGAACTCGTTCTCCTGGAGGCTGCCGAGAGTCAGTCGGAAATCGCAATAATTGAGGCAGCGGTTCGTGCTGGGTTCCGCGTAGAGAAGCCCCATGCGGATGAGTCACGGGTTCTTTGAGTTATGATCGTGTGGCTCAACCCACTTGAAATCGAGGGATTTCCCGGCCCAGCAGCCGCAAGATGCTGGGCAATCCCCCATTCGACCAAAAACACGACGCGCTGAGAGTGAGCGTAAGCGATCAAAACCGGGCACAATGACTCCCAGTACCTTTGAAACGCCTTACACTCAACGCCACCCAACAGGGCTAGACACCATAACTGAGCGGTTTCCGCACATTCACAGAGTGGCAGCAACCCGCGTAGCCGTTCAGTTTTCCAGTTTTCGCTACTGCGTATACTGCCGTCTACTTGGTAAGAATGAGGTCATCGGTTCAAGTCCGATTGTGGGCTCCAGCTATTTGCGAATTTGTGCGATCTGCTTCGGTTTGCGGACGGCTTCGACCTTGAGCTTCCGGGCGAAACTGAAAGCGTCCAGCGCCGTCCGAAGAACCGAAACATGCCCCAGCTAGTGCGTGATCTCTGTTTTGATCAGGTTTGGGGAGTTGCCATCGGCGCCGCCATGGACGCTTCCAGCTCCTCGTAGGTTGCCGGAACGATCAGCGAGCCGGCGACGATTCGGGCCTGGTACTCCGCGACAATTGCTTTGACATACTCAGACACCCTGTTGTTCGGATCCTCGAACCCGACTCCTACTTCAGGGTTGTCGAACCCAACCGGGCCGTCACCCAACCCTAGCTCATTGAGGCCTGGTTCGAATGCGCCCTCGACGACCTGTTTGACGGCGCGGTAGGCGGCGGTGTCGACGCCTTTGCGGCAAACCGCCAACTCGAAGCCGGGTGCGTCGTGTTCCTGGGTCATGTCGGAGCCGAGCACCCACTGCTCACCGAGGTTGTTCAGTTCCGCTACTGCCGCATAACAGCCCATTTCCGAACGGCCTGCGATGGGGTAGAGAATATCCACGCCGTTGTTGAACTGCTCAAGCGCGAGCAATCGGCCTGTTTCCGGGTCGTCGAAGGAGTCAACGTAGTCGACCAAGACTTCGGCCATGGAACTGGCTGCGGCTATTCCGGCTCTGAAGCCGACCTCCGCGCTGATCACAGGCGGGATGCGCTCTCCACCAACCACGCCGAGCATGTTCGTTTGCGTGGTCAGGGCCGCGGCGACGCCAGTCAGAAACGCCGCCTCGTGCACCCTGTAGATAACAGACTGAACATTTGGCAGATCGACGACTGAGTCGATTAGCGTGAAGTACTGCTCTGGGAATTGCTGAGCGACCGTCTCGATTGCTTCAGTCAGCAAGAATCCAGCAGCGACCACGAGCTGCCCCTGTTCTGCGGCAGCTGTCAGGTTGGGGACAAACTCGGTGGCATCGCTCGACTCGATGACTTGCCATTCAGCCCCAAACTCCTCCGCGCCAACCTGGCCACCCTCGTTGGTGAGATCGTTGAAGTCCTGATCACCCAGGCCAGCGCCTCCAGTGACCATGATGGCAACGACGCCGCTCTGCGCATGTGCCACACGGCTCGCTAACGGAAGTGCTGCGAATGCTGGAGCGACGAGAATCGAGCCAACCGCTGCTCGTCGTGAGATTCTGGCCCTGTTCATCTGGAAACCTCCTTGTGGAGTCCGCGCAACTGCCGCGCTCGGTCAGCATGCCTTGGCTCGCTCCAGCTACCGCCATTCGACATCGTCTCGCGTGGACTCGACGTCGGCGGAGTCAACTTATCGCACCGGGGCGGTTGTCACGATCGCAAGTGTGATATCGATCAGACTTCAGACGTTAAGTCCCGACACGATCTGCGGTAGGTAACAATAAATCAACTGACAATATAGTAAGACTACTTAACTGGTTCGACAAGAGTGTACCGACTAAATGCCGCAATACTCCAGCGACCCAACTGTCCGAACGAGAAATGGACACTGATCATTGCTGTGGATGCTGTATCAAGAAATGGTCGTCAATGCCCCGCAATCGGCGCACAACGATGACGGATTTGGCGGAGTCCGCGGTGCCCACTTCTAGTCGATACATGTTTTGACCATGCCCTCACTTGGAATGCGCCGAGCCAGAAGCGACCATTGCTGGTACGAAAACGATTCCGGTTTGAGTCCGGATGTGGGCTCCGAAGGACACTCAACTTACGGCACCGCAACGTGGGTGTTGGGCCATGTGCGAAACCACCGATGGTCCCCCGGATAGGGCTGCGAAGGGCTCGTGACCATGGATCAGCGGGTATCATCGGCCATGGTGAGATACGCTTGCTGGCAATCCGTCGAATCCAGTTCCAATCGTTTGAAACAGGGATAACTGTTGGGTGAGATTGTGAAGGAGCCTTCAGATGCCGCGATACCTGATCTCGTTCGATGACGGAGCGATGACCTTCCCTAGGGAGGAGCTACCCGATGTTGCCAAAGCCTCGATGATGGTGGTCGAAGAGGCGCGTGACGCCGGTGTCTGGGTTTTCGGCGCTGGGTTGGAACGGCAACAGGCCAGCATAGTGTCGACCGATGGCATTTTCACCGATGGTCCCTTCCCGGAGACAAAAGCGGTCATCGGCGGATTCTCGATTCTCGATGTTCCCTCTCGAGAGGAGGCGCTTGCTTGGGCTGCGAAAATCGCTGAGGCTTGCCGGTGCGCGCAAGAGGTTCGCGAGTTACTGCCTGAACCGAACGTATGAGATACTGTTCGCCACGCACAAATACTGCTATCGCTGTAGAGAATTGACCTTATCCCGAACAGGCCAGGTGACTCGTGAAGCCATACACGTTTGTTCTGGTTCACGGCGCATGGGGCGGAGGCTGGAGCTGGAAGTGGGTTGCGGAACACTTGCGCGAGAGTGGGCACAACGTCCTCACCCCGACCCTAACTGGACTCGGGGAGCGTGAGCACCTCGCCAGCCCAGCGGTCGATCTGGAGACCCACATTACCGACATCGTGAATGTGCTGTTTTACGATGATCTGACCGACATCATCCTGGTGGGCTGGAGCTACGGCGGAACGGTTGTAACCGGAGTAGCCGACCGGGTGCCCGAACGAATTGGGCATCTGATTTTCCTCGACGCCGACGTTCCCCGAGATGGTGAGTCGAGTGTGC
>JBGTJM010000009.1:0-18842 GCA_041745115.1 Thermomicrobiales bacterium | reverse complement strand
GGCCATCCGACGCCAGCCAGAGGCGGGCAGATACGATTTGATCGCCAGAAAGCCAAGTCCAAGCGAAATCCCGATAATGCCGCCGGTGAACATCAGGTTCAGACTTCCAGCTATCGTGATTTCACCCACCCGTTCTTCGCCTTCGGTGAGGGTGCCTTGCAGCTCACTGCTGGAGAGCATCGCGGCAATCCGCATAATCACCCGTCCGCCTAACCCCAGTGCGAGAAACCCAGCAACGAAACCGGATACAACCGCTATGAATACCGCCCGAATACCGAGCTGGCCTGCACGAACGGCATCAGCGACCCGCGTGGAGCCAGCTGGTTGCGCCGATCGTGGAACCACCTCAGGTGCGACGATCGAGTCGATTGAAACGTCATAGTAGAGTCCGTTGGAGTGAGAAAGCGACGGCGACGCGAGTTCAGCACGTTCGATCTCGATAACTACCGACATCCACATCTCGCTAATGAGCTGCTCATCCGGCGAAGGCACATCCTCAGCACCATGCACCTGAGTGATCGTCTCGACATCATCAGCGTCGATTTCGGTCGAGCCGAGTACGCCGCTCTCCTGCATGGCGTCCCAGAGCCGGCTCAGCGCTTCATCCTTTGTCATCCGTTTCGCCGAGTCGTCACGCCAGAACATTTCGGGCCTCCGATAGCGCATCACCTGAAGCCGAGCCCTTGAGAACGTCTCGCAGCCTGGCAATCGCGCGAGACTGGGCGGTGTCGATCGCCCCCCGTGTTCTCCCAAGAACGTCCGCGATCTCATTGCCATTCAACCCAGCAAGCCTGAGCTCAACGATCTGGCGCTGATCTGGCGTGAGATGCGCCAGCAGCTCGACCACGGACCGACGGGCCTCCATGTTCAACACCTCGTCTTCGGGCGAAGGTCCTGCCGACGCGATGTCGAGTGCGTTGTCGAGCGAGGTCTGCATTCGGGTGGATCGGTACTCATCGACGAGAACGTTGTGAGCAATGGCGAACAGCCACGATCGAAATCGGTGCGCATCGCAGGTGTGAATACTCCCGATCGCCTTGATGAATACCTGGCTGGTCGCATCGGCGGCCTGTTCCCGGTCGTCCAGTCTCCGGCAGCAGTATCGAAAGACCTGATCGACAAACATGCGATACAGCGGTTCGAATGCTCGCCGGTCTGATTTGGCCGCGGCCACCAACAAAGCCACCTCTTCGCGTGAGGCTCCGAGTGGCATCAGCTCAACTGGTGCACGCTGAATTGGCTCTGCATCCAACCGACTGGTCATTCGGTCCCGCCTCGATCATTCGCTCGGTGGTGAAGACCTGGTCGCGCCTGCCTGGCGCAACAGCATCAGTTCGGGCTCATCACGACGTTTACTGTTGGTGGAGACGGAGTTGCTGCTCACATCTTACAGGTTAAGCTTGCGTACTATTTCAGGGCTTGTGCCGCGGCAGCTGCTTGAGGCACAGAATCGGCGATTGTTGCCGCTGGGGTCGCTCTCGAAAGAGATGCACACGCAATCATTCGGCGGTGCCACACTGGTATCGTTCCATCCATGAGCATCGAACCATCCCGAACCGAGCTCTTTCTCGACAGGTTCAACGAGCTCGAGCAGTTTTTGAGAGAGAGCACGAATTCTCGCCGCAATGTCCCGTTCGGCGAAACGGTTTCACGTGCAGCGCGGGATCAGTCTGCAGTCCGCCACTTCTCCCGCGACCTGAAAGAATGGGCCGACTTGCGCAACGCAGTGGTTCATGAGCACCCGCGGGGCCGGATCATCGCCGAGGTGACGCCGGATGCCCTCACCGAGTTCGAATCCATCGTCGACCGCATCACCGCTCCACCAGCGGTATATCCTGCCTACAAGCGCGATATTCGCGTCTTCGAAATGAACGAATCGCTGATCGACGCTATCCAGGATCTCTGGAACGAGCGGCATTCCCAGATCATCGTCAGGCACGAGGGCAGGCTCAAACTCCTGAGTTTTGCTGGAATCACCCGGTGGATGGCATCTCACCTCCAGGGCACCACGGTCGATCTCGATGGTGCAACGATCGGAGACGCGATGGCGTATGAGGAAGATGGTGGTATTGCATTTCTCCCCAGGACCGCCACCCTCTATGACGCCCGAGAGCGGTTTCAGATGTTTCCTGAGCGCGAAAAACAGCGACTTCGGGCAATCGTCATCACCGAAAATGGCAAGACCACTGAATCGCCACTCGGTCTTCTCACGGCCTCAGATCTGCTGGAGGCGGAAGACTAGCATCCCGGCAGAGCAAAGCATTCGACGACTGCACCTGATTGCCTTTCATGCCATCGTGATGATCTGCTGATCTGACATTGCCATTGACATTCCCGGGAACAGAACATATGATCTACTACAGATGCCTGGCGGGCCGGGATTTCTGTTTCGCCCAAACCGCCGACCCGGTTCGCCACGCATCGCCAATCCACACGTCATCGTTGCATCGGGGAGCAGATCGATGTCGAAGTCAGATCGCTACGTCTTGGCATTTTCACCACCAACCCCAGATGAGCAGCAGGCGCTGGCCCTCTCAGCCGCGTACCTGCGCCGGGCAGGGAATGAAGCCGCATCCCGCCTTCTTTCCGCCGATCGCACCGGCACCGGCAAGACGGAGCTCATCGCCACCTTGCGTGACGACATGCGAGACTCCGCCGCACTCTGCGAATGCCTTATCACGGTTTTCGACAGTTGGGGCTGGACTGGTCACGACCGGCCGCACAGATGAGTCTCTCCACCGATCGGCGGTAGATTCGCGGTCAACACTGAAAATGTCCTGGAACACGTAGTATGCTGAACCGTGCAATTGGTCGTTGACCGATCAAACGATGTTCAATGCGATTCACCAGTTGGCCGAATCGTTGGCGGGGCGAGTGAGTCAGCTGCGGAGGATAGTGTGTGACTACGTTGATAACGGGCGGTGCGGGGTTCGTTGGCTCACATTTGTGCGATCGAATGCTGGCAGAAGGCGACGCTGTCATCGCCATTGACAACATGGTTACTGGCTCCACATCGAATTTGAGCGGTTTGATCAATGATCCCCGGTTCACACTGATCGAGCACGATCTGCTGAAAGGGATTCCAGATCTTCCTCGCATCGATCGCATTTTTCACATGGCCAGCCCCGCCAGTCCCCCTGCTTATCAACGGCACGCTATCGCTACTCTGAGAGTCAATGCTGAAACCACTCGCCAACTGCTGGACCTCGCGGCCCGCGACGGTGCTCGCATGCTCTTTGCCAGTACCTCAGAAATCTATGGCGACCCGCTCGATCATCCCCAGCGCGAAGACTATCGCGGCCACGTCAGCCCTATCGGTCCCAGGTCGATGTACGACGAATCAAAGCGCTATGCCGAAGCGCTGATGATGGCCTACCGACATGCCCATCAGGTCGAAACGCGCATCGTGCGTATCTTCAATACCTATGGGCCTCGCATGGATCCGGAGGACGGACGAGTAGTGAGCAACTTTGTCGTTCAGGCCATCCTCGGAAAGCCTCTCACGATGTACGGAAATGGCGCCCAGACCCGCAGTTTTCAGTACATCGACGACCTCATCGAGGGCATCGTTCGACTAATGAATTCCGACTATCAGGATCCGGTGAATATCGGCAACCCCAACGAATTCACGATGCTCGAGCTCGCTGAGAATGTTCTTCGCATCACCGGATCGAGTTCCGAGATTGTCTACCGACCACTGCCGGCCGACGATCCCGTCAGACGCCGCCCAGACATCAGTCGCGCTAAGGCCGTTCTCGATTGGGAACCGCACGTTTCGCTCGAAGAGGGCCTGTCCAGAACAATCTCCGCCTTTCGACAGGTCCTGCTGGCAGACCACTACGCGAATACCGAGGCAGTCGCCGTTGGCTGATGTTCCGCCAGCCCGCGGCCAGCAATTCTGAGCATTCAGAAGACGAACAGGGGCCGGGCGTTGTCGTCCGGCCCCTTCAGATGTCTATTCGTTACTACCGCGTCAACTCCCCGGCCGCGGCCCACAGTTGTAAATGCTCACCTCGACGGTCTCGTCCGGACCAACAACAACATTCCCGGCAAAATCGAACGCTAGTGACTCCGTTCGGCAAATCGTCGACCCGTCAACCTCCTGAATCACATATCGACCCTCAGCCGGAACGGTCACTGAGCCGCTCGCATCGGTTTCCACCTCGACAACCGTTTCCGGGTCATCCACATCGATCACCCGCAAGGCAACACCATCTTCATAGACCGTGCAATCGCTGTTGGGTGACGTTTCCTGAGGACACCAGTACTTCGTCACCACGATCGCTCCACCGGGATCATCCACCGCCTCCACCACCGTCTCGACCACGACGGCCCCCTCTCCGGCCTCGGGCTCGAGCGCAGGAACGTTGATCCAGTCGCACTCCAGAATCTCGCCAGCAACCAGCGAAACCGCAATCTGCCCATACGAACCCGCATAAGCAAACGGGAAGAACGGATTCTCCTCGTAGAACGCCCGACGGTCGCTGGTGCATCCGCTGATGAACGCTTCCAGCGTCCCCTCTGGCTGGTCCTCCACGAGCAGATAGCTGCCGGCTTCCAGCGCCGAGAACGTCACCACTCCAGGCTCAGTCCCGCCGGTGACACCAGTGCGCTCCTCTTCCTCCGGTCCGATCAGCGCGAACTGCACGTCATTTGTCAGTTCCGCGCAGTCCTCCTCGAGGTCAGCATCCGTCCCCTGCACATCGAATCCCGGCTCACAGGTGTACTTCGTCAGGATCAGCGTCGCCGTCGTCGGCTCTCCAGGCCCAGGCGTCGAAACCACCCCCGCACCTGGCGATTGCACACCCGGCAACACCACCACGATCGTCTCTCCTCCACCCGGCTGCTGAGGCTGACCAGGCTGCTGCGGTTGGCCGGGTTGCTGGGGTTGACCCGGCTGCTGAGGTTGGCCAGGCTGCGTCGGCTGGGGCCCCATACCACTCTGGGTTGGTGAAGCGGTTGCCGTTGTCGTTGGCGAAATGGTGCCCGTAGACGTCGGCGTCGCAGTGGTAGTCACCGTTCCCGTGGGCGTTGCCGTGTAGGTCACCGTCGGGGTATACGTCGGCGTCGCCGTAGTTGTCGCCGTTCCGGTCGGTGTCGGTGTATACGTTGCAGTCGCAGTCACCGTCACAGTTGGCGTGTAGGTCGACGTGGGTGTGTAGGTTGCATCCGGCTCGATCGGAATGTTGTACCACCGGCATTCGAGGCTGTACCCGCCATTCAATGACCATAGGATCGACTGGCCAGTCAACTGCACGGGATTGAAGCCAATGTTCTCCACGTCCGAGCCGTTCGGATAGGTACGGCACACCACTCGGTAGCTGGAATACCCGGGATACGCCGATTCGGTGATGGTAATCTGCCCTCCGCTCAACATCGCAAATGCCGAGCCGCTTTCAGATGTCATCATCGTGGTCGGCGGCTCGCCCTCCTGCGTAATCGAGAACTCCACCCCCGACGGTCGCGACGTGCATTCGACTGGCAAAACATCATCGGGCGATCCACCAGGAGGGATCGAGATCGACGCCGGACAGTCGTACTTGTGGATCAGCACATTCGCCTGCTCCACAGCCAGATCCAGGTTGTACGGCGGAATGTTGAACAGCAGACAATCGACCACGTATCCGTCCGGCAGATCCACAATCACGCCCCAGCTTTCGACGGGGACCGACTCGTGGAGCCCCGGTGAGCTTCCTGCCTCGTAGAGGCGGCAGTACGCCACCGGTTGCGGAAATCCTTCTCGCGGCAGTTCGGCGATTCTGGTCAGACCACCCGGCACTCCGCCCGCCTCGAACTTCCCGTTCGCATCAGTTTCCGATGCCGTCCATTCCTCGTCGTTCTGGGTGATACGAATCCGCTGGCCGGGGTGTGCAGTTGAGCAATATTGCTGGTAGTCGCTCAGACCCACTCCGTTCTCCAGACCGTATCCTGGTGGACACAGGTACTTGGAAACCAGCACGGTGCCGCCCTCGTACTCCACCGGGGCGTTGTAGAACTCACATGAAATGAAGTATCCGGACTGCAGCTCGAGCGACATCCCGTCCTGATAACCGCCGGGTTGCCACGCGCCAGGCTCGACAACACCATTGATCTCGTCTTCACCGCAGTAGACCTGGGCAAGCTGGTAGCCAAACGGCGGATCCTCATACAGCGATACCAGCCCAGCTGGAACATTCGGCCAGGCCGCTCGACCGTTCAGATCGGTCAACTGGGTCGACAGGTAATCACCGCTCCCGCCAACCTGAAACTGCACCCCACCCAATGGCTCCATGCAGGTTGCCGCCAGATCATCGCGGCTGGAAGTGGAGGCGTCGTAGCCCGCCGGACAGAGATACTTGGCAACATACAGGCTGCCGTATTCGCCAGCGAACGCAGCCGCATCATCTTCATCGACTGGCGCATTGAACCAATCGCAATGAAACGCATGAGGCTCGTCGTAGCCGCCCATGTCGATGCTCGGATCAGCACCAGAGGGCGCACTTCCAAGTTCACCCGAGGTCGCTTCATCGTAGACCGGTCCCACCGGATCCTGGCCCGGATCGCGAATCTCGCAGTAGGCGTTGACCGCACGATACTGCGGCACATACATCTCATACAGTCGCGCTTCGCCGGGCAATCGCTCCAGCGTCGCCCGCCCATTGCCATCAGTGGTCTCGATACTTCCCTGAACCCCCTCATAGGACACATAGAATGACATCTCGGTATGAGGCTGGTCGCACGCCGCATACCAATCGAGAAGGGGTGCGCCGGTATCTGGATAGATCTCGTCACAAAGCCACTTCTGAACGGTAATCGCACCGGCCACACCGTCTTCGGCGTCGCCCTCGACGTTGTACCAGTGACACACGGCCTGACCCTGCACCAGGTCGTACAGAATGCTGAGGCTGTAGCCTGCTCCGACTTGCTCGTAATTCGTGGGCTCACCCAACTCTGCGTCATAACCGCAATAGACGGCAAGCGTGCGATAGCCTTCGACCGGAGTCTCCGACACGGTGAACGGCCCATACGGGAAATCGGCCCACGCCGCGGTGCTGGCGGAATCCGTCTCGCCGCTGAACACCTGGCCGTCGGACGCCGTGGCCGCATAAGCCACGCCCGCGCCAGCTCGCTCACAGGCCGCCGTTCGCTCCTCTTCGCTCGCATAGGAGGCGAGATCGGCGTCATCCGGGCAGTTGAATTTCTCGACAACCAGATAGCCCTGCCCCGGCGTGAATGTTGGCGTCGGCGCGTCCGCAACTTCCGGGTCCTCGACGTTCACCCATACACAGTTGACCTGACCACCTGGAGACGCATACGAGATGGTGGTCGCTCCCTCCTCACCGACACGCTGGTAGTCGCTCGGCTCGGAGAAGTCCTGATCGAAGGCGCAGTAGACTGCCAACGACTGGTAGCCGGGCACCGGGGTCTCCGAAAGCTGGAATTGCCCGGGCAGAAAGTCGTCGATTCCCACTTCACCAAAGGCACCCGTGGTGAGTGTCCATACGTCGCCATCTTCATGTTCGAGGGTCATCGTGACCCCGCCTCCAGGCTGGAACAGGCACTCGTCGAAAATCGCCTCGAGGGTCGAATCATCATCGGCGGTGGTTCCAGCGGGGCAGACAAGCTTTGTCAGATAAAACGAGGCGTCGCCGGCAGCAACAGCGTCGACGGCAATAAGTTCCTCAACGTTGTACCAGTCGCAGGCCACGAGGTAACCAGCTTGAAGCGCATACGCGATATCGGTATCGCCAGGCCCGCCGAGCTTTTCGTACCCGAACGGGACTGACTCCACAACGTCTGTCCCACAGTAGACGCCGAGCGGCTCGTAGCCCTCGAGCTCCCCGCTTTCTTCGATAAGTAGCGGCCCGGCTGGAACCTCTGGCCAGGTCGCCACGCCATTGACGCCGGTCGTGCCTGGATACTCCGTGTTGTTACCATCGGAGATGCTGAAGCTCACATTTGGCATCCGTTGGGAGCACGCCTCGCGACGATCGATATCATTGGCATAAGAGTCGAGATCTGTGTCTGGCGGGCAGAGGTATTTCGTCACGTACACGGGGCCGTAATCACCGGCGTCGGGATCAATGGTCGGAGTGAATGTAGCAGTCGCATCTGGAGAAACAGTATGCGTTGCCGTGGCCGTCAGTTCACCAGCAACACGCTGATCTTCCTGTGCCCGCAGGTTGAACCACAGACAGCTGTACTGAGTTAGACCCTGCAGAATTCCCGTGATCGAAATCGTGCCATTTGTATGCTCGACCTGGGCTTCCTGGAATGTGCCCAGGGGTACCCCAGCTGCATACCCGCTGCAGAACACCCTCGCCGTCGCGTACTCCGGTGGCAAGCTCTCCCGCACCTGTACCGTCTTCTCTCCCGGCGACATCAGCGAGTCGTGCGTGAAGAAATACGGAGATCCTCCCTGGCCCAGGTCGCCAGTCTCATCACTGACGATGAACTGATGACCATTCTGCGGATAGCAGAGTTGCCGCATGGTCAGAAACGATTCGGTAAACCAGTCATTGGGATAGTCTGATGGGCAAACGAACTTCAGGTTCTTCAACCCGGTCGGCGCGTGGTTTATCCAATAGCAGTCCAGGCTATCGCCCGCCACATACTCGGGAGCCAACCACTCATATGCAGAGCCGGGCGCAAGCGGTCCGCCGCTGTAGGTCGATGCGGCTCCGGACCCAGCCGGGACGACCCCGCAGTAGACAAGCGACTCGAACTGGAACGCGTCATAGTAACCGGGATTCTCCCGTAGCTGAACTGGCTGTCCGGTGTAGCTATCTGCCCACTCAGCCCGGCCGTTCTCATCAGTGGTTGCCAGATACTCGCCACCGTTGAAATTGAAGCCAAATCCCGGGTTCTCGCCGCCGCATCCGGCTGAAGCTGGATCGAATGGTGGAAACGAGCCCGATCCTGCGAACTGCGTCGGCAGCGGATCGTTGCATACCCATTTCTTGATGGTGATCGAACCCGGCTGATCGGCGAGCTGTTCGCCATTTGCCTCGCTGGCAGGAGGTACATTGAACCAGTAGCAATAAACGTGGGGATACTGCAACAGAGACGGATCACCGATCCCGACATTCATCGTGCCGCCAAGAGCGGGAAAGTAGCCGCTTTGCTGCGCCTGGCCTCCAGGCTCAGACCGGAACTCACAGTACACCCACGGCTCCCCATATCCCTGCGGGATAGATTCAGTGACGGTGTACGCCGTTCCTGCCGGGATCTCGAGCCATTGCGCAACTCCATTTTGTTGCGTTTGGCGAGTGTCGCCAAGATACTCGGGGTTCTGCGAGGCAAGGGTCATCGGCACGTTAGGCATCGTAGGTATGCAGCCGCTAAACGCCGCCAGCGAATCCAAGTTTGGTAAATCGTAACCAGGTTCGCACTCTCGCTTTTCAGCCGTGTAACTACCAGTTCCTTCGGTCTGCGCCACAGCGACATCGACCGGCAGTGCCGGCATGACCGAAAACACCAACGAGATCAGAACCCCAACGGCAAACACCCGTCGATGAATGAGATCGATGAGAGGGTTCTGAGGATTCATTGACATTCTCCTGTTATCGCTGCAAGCCGGAGGGGCAAGGTTCGCTCCGAACAATCCCGTCGCAGAAGCTCGCTGTTTGGCACTCGCTATCATCTTACACAGGATTCTGTTTCTGTACACGTCTGAATATTGAAACGCGGACGATATCGTCCGCGTTTCGTTAACCTTGTTGTCGGTAGTGCTACGGATTGGGCATCTTGCAGGCTATCAACCGCCCGCGAGTGGCCTCGGCCCACAGTTGTAAATCTCGATCGTCACATTCTGGCCAGATTCGACCACTACGTTGCCGTTCGCATCAACTGCGGTCGACTGTGCCGAACACCACTCGTAGTCATCTTCGATCAGCTCATAGGTTCCCAGGGCATCAGTCGTCGCCAGGCCATCTGGCCCGGTTTCCAGCAGCAGCTGTTCACCGCCATCCAACCGGTTCATCGTGAAACCCACGCCATCGGTATACAACTCGCAGTTCGTCAACGCATCGCTCGTCCCGTCACACCAGTACTTCACAATCGTCACCGTTCCGGGCGTGTCCTGCTGGATGTTGTACCAGTCACATTCGAGATTCTCCCCCGGCAGCAGCTCAACGCCAATCCGGCCATCAGATTCGATGATCGCAAACGGCGCAAACGGATACTGCATCGCCCGCGCATCGCTGCGGCACTCATTGATGTAGGCCAGCCGGATCGTCTCCGGGATCTCCTCTGTCAGCAAATAGGATCCCGGCTCCAATTCCGAGAACTGGATGGTCGATGGGCGCCCTCCCTCACCGGTGGATGCGCTGGCGACGCTGCCATCCCGGCCAAGCGTGAACAGGATATCCTCGGTCGGCTCATTGCACTCGGCCTGCAACGTCTGTACCGGCTCGATGGGGTCGTGCAGACTCTGACAGGTGTACACGTTGATCGTCAGCGACGCCGGGGCCGGATCAACGGTCACTGGCAGGTTGTACCAGACACAGGTGATCGATTCATTCGCATCGAGCGAAAAGTCGATCCGGCCAGCATCAACCGCGTATTCCTCGTACAAGCCGGGTGCGCCGCCCGCGGGGAAGGTCGAGCAGAACGAGCGAACATCGCTGAAGGCAGCAGGGATCCCTTCGGTCAGGCTGAACTCTCCCAGCCCTCCCGGAAAGCTGACCTGACCGCTGGAATTGGTGAGCGACTGCACGAAAGCCGCTGCTCCCGAGAGCTCGAACTCGACATCAGCGACCGGCAGATCGCAGTTCTGCGACAAAGCTTCGATCGATAGACCTGTCCAGTCATAGCCTTCGGGACAAGCGTATTTGAAGGCATTGATCTCACTTTCGGACCCTACCGGCTGGTTGAACCAGAAGCATTCGAGATACGACGCCACGCCCAGGTCTGAGCTGACCGCGCTCCCATCCGCGATCGACATCGGGTCATACGTGCCATCCCCACCCCCTGTCAGCGGAGCCGTCGCGCAGAAAACCGCAGCAACTTCGAACCCGGATGGCACAGCTTCCACAATTGTCAGTGGGCCAGCTGGAACATCGGCCCAACCCGCAAAGCCACCGCCATCGGTTGTCGCCAGCCGCTCGATGCCTTCTGATGGCAGCAGCGTGAAGTCGATCCCCGCCAGGGATTCGGTGCACTCCGCCAGGAACGGCGCCAGCTCAGCCGCAGATTCGACCTCGAACTCCGCGCTGCAGGCGAGCTTCTGCACATTGACAACGGACGACTCGTCGATCGGCAAGGGCACGTTGTACCAGAGACAATCGAGACTCTCTCCGTCCTCCAGCGAGTACCCAATGACATTGCCAGTCGCATTGAACTCACTGTAACTGCCCGGAAGACTCCCCCCTGTCGGATAGATACCGCAGAAGACCCTCGACGTGTTGTTCTCTGCAGCGGTCTCGGCAACGATTCCCGAACCTGCAGGCAGTCCAGTCCAGATCGCTACTCCGCCTCCGTCGGTATTCTGGTCGATCCCTTCGCCTCCCTCAGGCAGCACGGAAAACGGGAATCCCGCGCCGATCGCGACGCAGCTGTCTTGCAGGCCGGCAAAGTCAGCGCTGGCAGCATCAAAACCTTCCGGACAGAGGTACTTGCTAAGTGAGACATTGACATCAGCTGCCGAAGCATTCGATGTCGGCAACATCGGAATCATGGTCAACGTCAGGGCCACCATTGCCAGAACCGTGACCAGACGTGAACGGCGCCATTGCCGTTTTCGTTGCACTCCGTACATTCGGTTGTTTCCTCCCACACCTGTCGATACTCGATCGCGGATCACTCCGAACGCTGTTCGTCACCCGCTTCTCTTCGAGCCTGCCAATTGCAGTCCCAGAATGTCGAAACGCCTGACCGATGCGCACGGTTTCGCCCTCACACAATGTGATGAATCGTCTATCAGTTCTGTCGCCAAAATAACGGGGGTTCAGATGCGAATTGTACGAGGAGCGTTATCCGTTCGATGCTTTTGCATCCAGATCCCGTCCTTGCCGCGGCCATAGTAATCACGGCTGACGCCCACCTGCGTGTAACCCTCATTCCGATAGAGTGACTGCGCTTTTTCGTTGTCCGATTCCACCATGAGCAGGACATCGCCATGAGGAAGCGACTGCTCCAGACGCCGCAGCAGCTTGCCGCCAAACCCCTTGCCCTGTTCGGACGGATCGACGCAGATATTCACAACGCGCGATTGTCCGCCATCACGGTCTCCAATCGCACAGCCGATAACCTGTCCCTTGCGTCGCGCCACCACGAACTGCACGGTCGGCAATGACCAGAGCAACAGCAAGGTTCCCAGCCCGTAGGCCAGTTTCGGCTTGAACGCCCGCTTCTGCAACGCTGCGACACCTCGGAGATCGCCAAACCGAACCGGCTCGATCTCGATCTCGGCCACACGCCAGTAGCCACTGGGCTGATTCGTAATCGTCTGATACGACATGCTGCACGCGTCCTGCGTCATGTCCGGGTCCAAATGCACCGGCAGGCTGCGAATTATTCACATGGTACACCAGCGACCGGCAGAAGGCAGGTGTGAAATCCACCAGATTTCAGCACGAGCAGAACCGGCTCCAGTCCTCTCAGTCTGCCGTCCGTCAGGAGTCTGCTCGCACGACCAGAGATCAGCCCATTACTGGTCAGGTCTGCGCCCCGGTCCATTCTCGATTAAGGTGACTCGAAAGAATGGCCAATCCGAAAAGGAGCAATTGATGATCAGAAAGATCGAGCACATCGCGGTAATCGGCGCCGGAATCATGGGGCACGGTATCGCCCAGGAGTTCGCAGTCGCGGGCCATCCAGTCTCCCTCACAGATTCGTTCGACGCAGCGCTGGCAAATGCCCGTACGATCATCAAAGCGAATCTGGCAGATTCCGTCGACCAGAATGAAGTGCTCCAGCGAATCTCCCTCACCACCTCGCTGAGCGAAGCCGTTGCAACAGCCGATTACGTCGTCGAAGCGGTTCCCGAAAACCTCCCGCTCAAGCAGCGCATCTTCGCCGAACTCGACGCGGCTGCATCATCCCACACGATCCTCGCCAGCAACACCTCATCGTTCATGCCAAGTCAGCTCGCACCATCGACGAAACGCCCCGATCGCGTCCTCGTCACCCACTATTTCAACCCGCCGCACGTCGTTCCCCTTGTGGAGGTCGTGCGCGGGCCAGAGACAAGTGACGAAACCACGGAGACTGTTCGAACACTCTATGTTCAGACCGGCAAGATCCCGGTCGTGATTCAGAAGGAGCGTCTCGGCTTCATCGGAAACCGCCTCCAGAATGCCCTTTTCCGCGAAGCCCTCTCGCTCGTCGAACAGGGAGTCTGCTCCGTCGAGGACCTTGACACCGTCATGCACACCAGCATCGGTCGCCGATGGTCAGTAGCCGGAATCTTCGAAGTCTTCGACCTCGCTGGTCTCGACACCGCGTTTGCAGTCGCCACGCAGATCTTCCCGGACCTGTCGAATGCCACCGAGCCCCCACAGGAATGGCTGCAGCGGGTCGCCGGCGGTGATCTGGGCATCAAAAGCGGCAAAGGGTTCTACGAGTGGACACCGGAATCCGGAGAGGAAGCCCGCCGCCGAATCCGGACCGCCCTGAAACTCACCGGCAAAGACATCCAGGTGGCCGATCGATGAGCAGTGAACAAGACAGCTATCCAGGGTCCACCGTGCAGTCCGCACTTCACGATGCAGCCGCGCGAGGCGATATCGAAGCGATCACCGCATCAGTCGAGGCAGGGCTCGATATCAACGGTCGTGACGATGCTGGCCGAACGCCGCTCATGGTCGCGACCTACGCAAATCAGGTCGATGCATTCCGCACCCTGCTCGATCGCGGCGCAGATGTCGATCTGCAGGACGACCAGCTGAACAATCCGTTTCTGTACGCCGGCGCCGAAGGGCTCATGGAGATCCTGGCGATTGCCCATCAGGCTGGCGCCGATCCTGCCATCACGAATCGGTACGGCGGCGTTGCCATCATCCCAGCAGCCGAAAAAGGCCATCTCGATGCGGTCCGCTATCTCCTCGAGCACACCTCCGTCGATGTCAACCACGTCAACAATCTGGGCTGGACCGCGCTCCTCGAAGCCGTCATCCTCACCGACGGCGGTCCGGTGCATCAGCAAATCATCCGCGAGCTCCTCGCGCACGGTGCCGATACATCCATCGCGGACAGTGATGGCCTGAGCCCCCTCGATCACGCCAGACAGCGAAGCTTCGACAAAATCGTGGAAATCCTCGAAACCCACGACCAGTTTTCCAGCAGCACCTGAACGGTCGCAACAGACACAGAAATGGCCCAGGGTCCTCAGAAGCCCCCGGGCCATCGCCAATCAGAAACGTCTAGACGCGAGCCCAGGCCGCGATCAACGGAGGATCGACGATCAATGGATTCACCCAATTGGCATCGGCCTCGAGTTTCGCCGACAACTCGTCCAGATCAAAATCATCCTGCACAACTCCCGTTTCGATCATGGCCGGCTTCAGCGTGGAAATGAGATCGACCAGTTGATCCACGGTACCTGGATCGCGTCCCGAGCTGATCACCCCAAACTGCTGCATCCTGGGCGTTGGCAAACCAGCTTCGACAAATTGATCGCGCATCCGCAGACCAGGTCGTGAGTCGATGCCCAAACGCTGAAATGTGCTCAGCACTCGGTCGAGCCAGGTCGTGACAAGCGGCAGCTCCGGCTCCACAACCAGGCTCTCGATATCCATCTCCATGAAAAGCACCAGCCCTCCCGGTGCAATCTGGCCGCTCAGCGTGCGAAGTACGCCAACCGGATCTGGCACGTGCATCAGAATAAGCCTGCCCACAACCGCGTCGACTGGCGCTTCCAGCATGAGGGTGCCAGCATCTTCACAGAGGAAATGGACGTTCGATTGACCGGCCTCGTCGACACGCTGACGTGTCGCCTCGACCGCCTCGCGTGCTGTGTCGACAGCGATGACCTCTCCGCCTGGCCCAACGATGCTGGCCAGGAGCAGCGTGACGTCTCCAGCCCCGCAACCGATATCGACGACGCGCATCCCAGGCCCAACACCACTCAGCCGAATCGCCTGCTCGGTGACGCTGCGATAGGTGTCACCCTGGTTCTTTAGCCGCTGGAGCTCCTGCTCATCGTGGCCGAGCACGTATCCGCGCTCCAAAACCGTTTCCGGCTCAAGTGTTGCAACGGACCCCTCTCCTGCCGTCTGCAATATCTTCGCGGATTCGTTCGAGCTGTCCACACCTGAACACCATGGCAGTCGATGATTGCAAGGACTCATGATGCCAACCGCCGCGAGCTCAGTCCGTCGAGTGCCGTGACCGTGATCTGGCCGATCATTCCGACGTCTTTCGGGATGGGCATGACTCTTGCCGATCTCCGAGTGCTCGATCGTTCCATGATTGAGCCCCGAGTCCGCTTTCGCTTCTGGCTTGGAGTGCTGACGTTTCTATTCGAGACTGGTGCGAACATGTTCCGGTTCTCCTTTCAGATATGCGAATCTGAAAAGAGCATGGAGCAAACCGATGCCGAAACAACAGCCAGATTACTGCCGAATTTCTGCCATTTCGCCCGGCCCGTCATGTCGTTCAGAAGGATTTTCGGTCCTTAGCGAGACACTTCCTGCTGCCACAGCTGATCGCTGACTCTCCGAATCGCCCCACTCAGCTGGTAGCGATAGGTGTTGAACGGCAACCCCAGCGACTCCGCCGCAAGTTCCTGCGTGGCGACAGGATGGAGATACGTGCGGTCAAGCGCCCGGTAGAGTTTGAGGTGGCGCGGATGATCACGCAGCGACTCGGCCGCGTTCAGAATGAGGTTCGCCAGGTGTTCGGCCGGGGACCCGTCGTCGTCGCGCTCGAGGACGAGACGCGATCGCAGGAGTGGATTCCGAGCTAGCGCCTCGGGTTGATGCAAGTCGCGGAGCGCCTGCTTGATGGCAGCATCGAAATCAGGACGCGAAAGCACCAGCAATGGTGCTGCGGGAGGCAAAGCTCGCGCTTCCGGCGGCTCACTGGCAATCTCTCGCTCCCCCATGATCTCCATCCACGCATCGATCGGCTCTAATCGCCAGTCGTGCACGTAGACGTCAAACCAGTGCTCTCCGCTTCGAAATCCAGCTTCGTGAACAAGCGGGAAGCTGAGGTACTCCATCAGCTCCCCCCAGACTCCCCCGGCTCGCATCGCTATCATCGTGATCCCCATCTGCTCTGCAGAGAAAATGGTCGTGATCTGCCGCCGCTGCGCTAGATTCGACGCCTGCGTAATATCCTGATACGTCTCGATTCCAAAGGAAAAGCGGGCATAGACGAGTGATTCGCCCTCTCGAAGCGGAGAGTGATCCAGAATGTACCGCCATGCCGCTCTGATCGCAGGATCGGCAGCGATTTCTTCATCGTCTGGTATGCGCACAGTCAGATGCGTCTCGAATCCGAGCAGGCGTTCGCGTTCGTCGCGCATCGAGAAGAATGCCTCTGGCTGCCGTTCGTACCAGAACGCTGCGACCTCGGCAGATTCCTCGCTCTCGTGCCGCACAAGCGCATCGAGCATCGCGGGAAGGTCCTCACGGTGCATCTCCTCGGACCTGCCTCGTCCCAGAGTCTCCCAGTCGATCAGCTGCCCCATCACCGGGCCGTTTCGATGAAGAAACAGCATGTCGTCCGCGGCTCGCTGCTGCCGCGCTCCGCGCGTCTCCTTCAGCAACCGAATAATCGGAGCTCTGACCCTGGCGTGCATGGCCTGGTAGCGCGGCAAGTCTCGCCACCGAAGATCCGCATCGAGAACGTCCCGTGCCAGATCATGCGGGTACAGGCCAAACGGACCTTCCTGGATAAACGACAGCCCTCGTAGCCAGTTGAACAGTTCTCCTGCACCGTCCTCTGAGACCGCATCTCGCAGCAAACCCTCGGTCGTAACACGAGAGTGTGCACACACCTCGAGCGCTGTGCGATGCAGCTCGTTCGGTATCTCCCGCACGAAACGCTCGAGCAACTCACTGACCAGGTTAGGAGCATTTGCCAGTGCGGGAGGGGGGTTGCCATCTGCCGAGCGTCCGAGGTCTGCCAGTAGTGAAAGCGCCAATGGATGCCCGTACGTGAGCTGCATGTAGGCGGAGATATTCGCTTTATCTAGTCCTCGACCGACCAAGAACTGTTCGACCTCCTCCGGGCGAAGGTTTCGCAATGACACTACCTGCATCAGCTCGTGCCACCCTTCATCTGTTCGCCAGCCAATAGACGGCGCATTGCGACCGGCAAGGACAACCAGCGTGTGGTCCGGCAACTCGGGTAGGAATTCGTCACGCAGCCAGTTGTCAACAGGTGCCGCAAGTTCGTAGGTATCGATCATCAGAATCTGACTGATCGCTCTCCACGATCCTGACGAAACGTCTTCTTTCTGCATCTCGGCCAGTGACGCAGATATCACTTCTCGATACGAATGCGGCAGTGGGTCGATGTCTCGGGCATCGAACCGCGCAACCGGCACTCTCCGCTCTAAAGCAACTCGCCCAAAGACATCGAGAAGAGAAGACTTTCCAACTCCGCCTGGCCCGAACACGTACAGCACAACAACGGAGCATTCCTCAGCTTCGAGCAGTGCAACAAACTCGCTGATCTCTCGCTCGCGTCCCACAAACCGCTGCTGGCGAGCAAGATTGAGTCGTTCGCGAATGGTGCGAGGCTGTGACACGGCACCCGTCCTCCCGACGAGTAAGTCTGCCGAGCGCTACCAGGGAGTTCGTTGCCTATTTTACTAAATACGCAGGCAAGTGCTACGCCGGTGGCTTGTACACCCCAGTCAACTCTCCACCGGCCTTGATCGCTGATCGGGCGTCTTCCACCGACATCAATGGGGTCACCTCGCACTTCGAGAGCGCGCCACCAGAAGCAACCGCAAGTGAAAGAGCCGCGGCTGCCTTGTTGTCTGGCAATTCGACAATGAGGAAAATATCCGTTGGCCCAAACGCAAAGTAGGCGCAGACGAGCCTGCCACCTGCTTGCTGGATGACCGGTTTCACGGCTTCGATACGATTTGTGGGGTTCTTCAGCTGTTTTCCCCACGCCTCCGCGGTGTACGAGACCTGAAACAGATAAGGCTGCATGGCCATCTCCTTCCTCAGACATGAAAATGGATAAAATGGATCCTACGACTGATCTTATCCTCGATTCTGACTATGTCAAGCTCAACCAAAATGAAAAGTCAACTGAACGAGCTCACAAACCAGCCGACGAAGCCGCTGCTCCTTGATGGTGGAATGGGCCGCGAGCTCTGGCACCGTGGTATCGACGTTCCAGCCACGATTTGGTCCGCCAACGGATTGATCGTCGCGCCCGACGTCGTTCGCGACATCCATAGCGACTACGTCACCTCCGGCGCCGATATCATTACCACGAACACTTATAGCGTTGTCAGACAGGCTTTGGCCTCAGAAGGGATCGAAGATCGATTCGAAGAACTGACCGCGCTTGCCTGCCAGCTGGCCACCGATGCCCGCGATGCAGCCTCGCGACCCGTTTTGATCGCCGGCTCACTGCCACCGCTGCAGGAGAGCTATCGTCCTGATCTGGTCGGGGAGCTCGAAACCATGCTTCCTTTATATAGAGAGCAGGTTTCGCTGATGGACCCATGGGTCGATGTCTTCCTCTGCGAGACCATGTCCAGCACAAGCGAATCACTCGCCGCAGCCACCGTTGCCAGCGAAACCGGCAAACCGGTCTGGGTCTCCTGGACTCTCGATGATCACAACCCCACCCGCCTGAAAAGTGGCGAGCCGATCGCCGACGCCGTCGAAAGGCTGGCACATCTAAATGTTGCGGCCATCCTCGCCAACTGCTGCATGCCCGAAACGATCACC
>JBGTJM010000008.1:0-11717 GCA_041745115.1 Thermomicrobiales bacterium | reverse complement strand
CTTCGTATAGACGTCGATCGCTTCATACACGTCCATTTCACCAGTCATCTCTGCGATCGTTCCCTGACAGAATTCGAGTGCGTTGCTCCGCGACGGGTAGATATCAAGAAGCCGCTTGTAAAGCTCAGGCTTGTGAACGAGCCTCGCGTGCCCACGAATAGTTGGCATTGGGGGGTCGTCCGGATGGGCGGCCAGCCGGACTCCGGCTTTCTCGGCGACTGGCACGACGTGTCTGAGAAATCGCTCCAGCCGATCCCACAACGTTTCGGAACTGGTGTCCGGAATATGTCCTGGAGCCGCATCTGGGTCATAGGTCATGTTCCAGATCTGGCCATTCGGAATGGAAGTTTCTGTGGGACCGTCAGGCCCATGAAAGCCGACTGATTCTGCACCGCCGCGTGCCCATGGCCCAACCACATGTCCCCAGACTCCCGCGATGCTGAAGTTGTAACCCATCACCGGGATGCCGACTTCTCCCATATCCCGAATCAGCTGCTGAATCCCAGCGACTTGTTCATCTCTTCGAGGTCCGTCCAGAAGGACGTCGTACCAGAATGCCGGATCGAAATTCTCCAGAGCAGCGAGCTCCAGATCAGCATCGTTGATGGATCGCTTCAACGTCGCGAGCTCGTCGATCCCCCATGGCGTTGCCGATCCGGACGTTCGTCCCCAACCTTCTCCCTGGCTTTCGGATTGAGGTATGCGTGGCTCCTTGCTGAAATAGTCCGTAAGGTGTGCCACGATGTGAGTGGCTCCTGCTTGCCGGGCGAACTGGAAGTTCTCAGGAACCAGCATGTGACGGTATAGACCAAGACCAAGCTTCACGAGCGCCTCCTTGTAATCGAGCACGTTCGAATCTGTGGTCGACAGGGTACACGACAAACGGGACCGCCTTGTGAGCGATCCCGCATTCTGCCGCAAAATGACCAGTTCATTTATTGGGTGGGGATGATCCGCATCTCTACAATCTGGCCGTCAACAACGGTAGCAAGCAGGCGGCCGCTCGAACTAGCCAGTCCGGCCTGAGATGACGCTCCGAAATCACCTTCAGCAAGAAACCCACCAACTCGCCAATCGAACTCAACCTGATTTCCCGACGCTTCCACATAGGAAAGTTGATACCCGTTTGCCGCGCTGAGGGATGTGACGACATCCCCAAACTGCTGTAGCCCCTCTCGCCCATATGAAGCACCCAGAGGAGTCTCGATTATTGCTGAGCTGGCAACATATCGCTCGATCCACGAAAGATCTTCGAGGCTGAACAGATCATTTGCGACATGAGTAGTCAGCATAACATTGGCTCGTTCCTGCACACTCAGGTTGTCGCCGGAAGCGATCGATCGTGTTTCCCAAAGGACACTCGACACGAGCGTGACTGCCAGCAAAGCAACTGTTGCCGCCAGCACGTAGGGACGGAAACGGTCCCACCGTGAAATCGTCTCACTAACAAAACCACGAGTGTCATATCCATCTTGATAATTGGGAGTACCTTCCCAATCCCACACATTTGTGCTCATCTTCCAAACTCCATCTCTGTACCTATTTGTTGTCCAATAAGGTCCATACAGTATTCAGATCGTTGATCGGTGAGGAGCTCGACTCCGCGAGCTCCTCACGCTAGCAAAGCCGTCCTGTCTACGCCGCAGCAAGCGCCTGATCGAGATCAGCAAGAAGGTCGCCGATCGATTCGAGGCCTACGGAGAGACGCACATAGTCGGGAGTTACACCAGTAGCAGCCTGTTGTTCAGGATCCAGCTGGGAATGAGTGGTTGTCGCTGGGTGGATAGCCAGCGACTTCGCATCCCCCACGTTGGCGAGGTGGGAGAAAAGCTGCAGATTGTCGATGAACCGCCGCCCTGCATCTGCTCCGCCCCGGATTCCAAAGCCGAGAATCGCACCGAACAGACCATTGCGATGGTACTTGGCCGCCTGAGCGTACGACGGGTGGGCTGCAAGCCCCGGGTAGTTCACCCATGAGATTCTTGGGTGCTCAGTCAGAAAACGCGCAACCGCGGCGGCATTCTGACTGTGCCGCTCCATCCTCAGTGGTAGCGTTTCCAATCCCTGAATGAAGTTCCAGGCATTGAATGGACTCATGGCCGCACCAACGTCTCGCAGAAGTTGAACCCTCAACTTGATGATGTACTGGATGTTTGCGCCGAAATTCGCCACATTGAACACATCGTTGTACACCAGACCGTGGTAGCTAGGATCCGGCGACGTGAACTCGGGGAACTTACCCGACGCTGCCCAGTCGAACGTTCCGCCGTCGACGACGAGTCCGCCAATCGACGTTCCATGTCCGCCGATGAATTTCGTCGCCGAATACACCACAATGTCGGCTCCATGGTCGAAAGGCCGCACCAGGTAGGAGGTCGGCAGTGTGTTATCGAGAATCAGCGGAACTCCGGCCCGGTGTGCCACGTCCGCAAGGCCCTCGATGTCGACGGTACGAAGATCCGGATTACCGATCGTCTCTGAGAAGACGGCCTTGGTTTTGTCGGTAATCGCCGCAGCCACCGCTTCGGGAGAGGAGTCCGCGAACCGGACCTTCAGACCCATCTTGGGGAGCGTGTGATTGAAGAGGTTGTACGTCCCTCCGTACAAGCTCGTCGTCGAAACGATCTCGTCTCCCGCCTGCGCGATGTTCAGAATCGCCAGCGTCTCAGCGGCCTGACCAGACGCAAACGCCACCGCCCCAACACCTCCGTCCAGCGCGGCGACTCGCTTCTCGAGCACATCAGTGGTCGGATTCATGATTCGCGTATAGACGTTCCCGAACTCCTTCAGCCCGAACAGATTACTCGCGTGATCTGTATCGTTGAAGACGTACGAGGTGGTCTGGTACAGAGGCACTGCCCTGGCATTGGTCACTGGGTCAGGGACCTGGCCACCGTGGAGAGCGATTGTCTCGAATCCGTTGAACTCTTTTGTCAACTCTGACATTATGCATTCCTCTCAATTTGCAAGAACCAATACGAATCAACTGATCTACTATCTTGCTCGATCAATCGAGCGCGAAGACCGGCTTCGCTGGAATCCCTCAGATCACTCCCTCCTGCTGAACTAATCGAATAGCCTTGAATGTGCATCTGAGACGAACACGACCCTTATGCATTGGCAGGAGACTCCTGAATCGGGCCGCTTCCGAGGTATCTCCGCAGCGACTGACGCTCCAGAAAGATCGTTATCAATATTCCTCCGACGAATGCCCAGAAGACCGAGCCCAGCCCGAATGCAGTGACGGAAGAAGCGGCAATGAGCATCGCCACAAACCCGCTCAATGGAAAATCATTGCTTATCGATTTCCGGGTGCTCTCTGCCAGCGAAGTCAGCACAGCAAGCCCGGCCAGCGCAGGAATCAGTCCGGCAGGAAAAAGACCAAGCAGCATACCAAGTGAGCCCGCACCGACAACCAGGGCAACACAACCAATCGACGCCAGGACAGTTGCCATGTATCTCCGGCTAGGAGGACCTGCTTCGTCACTCGCCATGATCGCCGTGCCATTCGTCTGCAGGGTGGAAATGTGACCGCCAAAGAACCCGTTGAAGATCGTAGCCAGGCCCATTCCCACAGTGGCAGCGCGAACCGGTGGTTTGAAACCAGCGCTCTTCAGAATGCCGAATCCCTGGACATTGCCCATTGCAATCGCCATCAAAATCAACGGCAAGGCAATGCCCAGCGAGCCTGTGATAGTGAACTCGGGACGCATCGGAACCAATGTTGGAGCTGCCAGCTCGGAGCCACTGAATGCGAGTTTGCCCATAGCCGCGGTTGTTGCCAGTCCAACAATGAATGCAGCGGCCATTGGCGGCATCCACGTTCGCTTTGCCGCCATCGCTGCGAAGTACGCCACCACTGCTGCCCCAACGATCCAGGGCTGACCCTGAACATGGTCAAAAATCGCCACGCAATAGGCGAAGACACTCCCGGCAAACACGCCCATCACGACCGGAATGGGAATCCAGGCAACGAGTTTGTCAGCGACACCGAGCACGCCCAGGAGCATCATTGCGACACCAGTGATGAGCACACCGCTCATGAGCTCTCCATGAGTGTGTCCGGCAGCAACTGTGGTGAGAAAAACGAGTCCAGGCAACGACCACCCGACAGGGATCGGCATCCGGTACTTCCACGAGAGCACCAGCGACGTCACCGCCGCGCTCAGAAAAACGGCTACGTACCAACTGACCGCCCGTTCGGTCGAGAGCCCCATCGACGAAGTGGCGGCGAAAAGCATGGGCGTCGACGAGAAGGCATAGAAGGCGACCGCAGTGCTTCCGATAGTGACGTTCTGAGGGTTGAGCAAACGTTCGCCCTTCGTTTGTCGCCGGCGAACTGATGGAATCTCCAGACTCAGTGTTGACATTTTGACGATCTCCTCTTAACCATTAGTCAATGTATGTTCCCGATACATAGTTAAGGATGTTAGCGAACTGCCCTTGCCTTACAGTGCCTTCAAACCAGCCGGCCCTGAGCAGCCAGCAGCGTGATCTCTAGTCGCGATGTCAGATTCAGTTTGAGGAACACATTCGAAACGTGTCTCTCAACAGTCGAAACGGAGATCGCCATAGCGTTGGCGATGCCTCGATTGGAGGCTCCTTTCGCTATGAGTACTGCAACTTCTCGCTCTTTGGCACTCAGCGCTCGGCCAAATCGGGCGCGAGCGCGCGTCGCCAGGTTTTTTTTCGCATCGCCCTCGGTTCCTCCGTCTTCCGACTGCGCGACACGCTTCATAAATGTCGAAGTGACCTCTTCCCAATTGCCGGGCGCATCTCCAAGAAACCCGACCGTTCGCGAGGAGAACAGGACATCTCCGCAATTCGCATACTGGACTGCATTTGCCGCTGATTCGAGTGGCGACGACGCATCGACGGCGTTGAGACGATCCATCCAGCCGCAATCAGCTCCACACCGAATCGCGAGTCCCTGCAGCGTCAAGTCAGATGTCAACTGCTCACAGAAGGCGGCCGCCTGGCGAGGTATCGCAAAGGACACACAGAAGCAATTCTCGTTCGAACCGATCAGTTCGCCTCGAGATGCTGAGAGGGCTGAATGGATGCGATTCAGAACAGCTGAATTCGATCTGGCTGGATCCTCGCCGTCTGCCGTAAAACTCAATGGCGCGATCTCGACGACAACGATCGTGCAAAAGATTCGTTCCTGGTTATCCTTCCGAGAGCGCTGAGCGAGAGTCATTCGGACGTCGGTTGTTTCGTTTTGTATTGCGGCAGCTGAGTGACTGACCACCGGTGATTGCTTCTGATCGACCATGCTCATGTCGTTTCACTCCAGTGCGGCACTCAAGGCGCATTCACCAAAACCGATAGCATTGACCTATTGCCATATTGAAAGGTGAACGCTTTTGTGACGTCCTCCAGACTGCCAGTTTTGCGATACGTACTCGGTATCAAACAGCACTACGCATCACTACGTATGCGTGCCAAGGCGGCGCGATAGCACCTGATTCTGCCCGAGAATCTATGGGTTGCCTGGTTCTGGAGATGCTACTGGATGCCGTAGCGGAGAGCGAAAACAGCGGCTTCAGATCTCGAGTCGACACCGAGTTTGTTGAGGATGTTTCCAACGTGTTTCGAGGCGGTTCTGGGGCTTATGAAGAGCGTATCGCCTATCTCTCTGTCTGAGAGGCCTGTGACGATCAGGCGAAGCACTTCCCGCTCCCGCTCGGAAAGCATCACTGAGAGTTCATGCCCAGTGGAATCCGAAGGACCTTGCCACCTGGCTGCGGCATCGGTGGCTACATCCACGACATCGCTGATCGAAAGTCGAGCGCCTGCCTCGATCGCGTCATCGTAGGCTTCCTGCCCAATCAAGGCGACCAGCAAGTCGCTGGCGCGTTGGTCGCGCTCCATCTCGGTGGCCCAGCCAACGGTTCCGCCGCGACCCCGCAATTCCTTCGCAGCCCCAATCAGCAACGCCGCATTGTGTGGATCGTCGGCACCGACCACTGCAGCAATACCAAGCACCGGGCTCGCGAGATACCAGGTAGCATCAGCTTCGACCAGCAGACCGATACTTTCCGAGTACCGGGCAATCGCCGAGCTCTCGTCACCCCGGTCGTGAGACATCACACCCAGATCGCTCATCCGAACGCCCGCCATGTGGGCGTCACCGCGACCGAGATCAAGTTGCAGTGCTTCTTCGATTAAGGGGATTCCGACGTCAGGTTCACCAGCGGCAGCGATGAACAGACCAGCTTCCGCCAGACCAGTTGCCAGCCAAAATCCATCGGCATGGCGACGAAAAATCTCGACAGCCTCGACTCCGGACTGCACCGCTCCGTCTCGGTCCTCGGCTGCGAGGCGGATATACGCATCCATAGCATGCATCATGCCTTCGACGATTGGCGTCCCATTACGGCGGGCAGTCTCAGAGGCCATACCCACGAGCTTGGCCGATCGCTCGAAGTCTCCGGCGATATTCGCTCCAATGGTGGCTGCATACTCGATCCATGCACGTTTTGGATGAAGGACCCCTTCCTGCATCACAATGAGGCGCTCGTACCAGTTTCGCGATTCGGAAGTCAGCCCCCGATGCCACCAGTAGAAGAACAGCGCCCATGCTAGTCGGTATAGGCGGTCAATATCACGCTTTTCTTCGTACCACTTGAGCGCTGCGTCCAGATTTGCATGCTCGGCCGATAGTCGAGACTTCGCGGACCGCTGATTGGTTCCTTCCAATGCCTCTGCGGACGACTCTGCAAGTCTCAGGAAATAGGCAGCATGGCGCTCTCTGGCCAAACGCTCCTCGCCCGCTGCAGACAGGGCCTCTCGGGCGAACTCCCGCACGGTGGCAAGCATATGAAAGCGCGTTTCCCCTCCCGCCAACTGCCGTTGGAGAATAAGGCTCTTGTCAAGGAGTGACGCTATCGTGTCGTATATCTCCAAAGAGCCCGCGCTCGGATTGCTCACCGCCGAATCGCAAATCGCAGAAGCGGAATCGAGATCAAAACCGCCGGGGAAGACACACAATCGCCGAAAAACGATACGTTCACGCTCGTCGAGCAGTTCGTAGCTCCAGCGAATGGTCTCCTGAAGTGATCGTTGCCGATCTGGAGCGTCTCTCGGCCCGCCCGATAGAAGTTGAAACGAATCTCCCGTCTCGCTTTTCAAGCGCTCCAGCAACCCAGTGGGAGTCAAAAAGCGCATTCGCGCTGCCGCCAGCTCTATCGCCAGGGGAAGCCCGTCCAGGTGCCGGCAAATCTCCTCGACGGTCCGCCGATTTTCGGGAGTCAGTCGAAAGTCTGCCTTGACCAGCCGAGCCCGCTCCAGGAAGAGCTGAACGGCCTCACCTGGGTCGTCTTCGGGTGATTCCGACCGTTCTCCTGAGCCGAGGGCAGGCACGGGAAAGCTGTGCTCTGCCCGTACTCGCAGCACGCTCCTGCTCGTTACCAGAAACGTGGGGTTTTCTGTCGTGTTTACCAGATCTGCGACCCAGGATGCCCCTTCCAGCAGGTGCTCGAAATTGTCAATGACAAGCAGGCAGCGACGCGACGAAAGAAACAGCGAGAGATCGATGTCGACGGGCCGAACTCCAGACTCCCGTATGCCGAGGGTTTGCACGATTGCTGACGGTATCTGCCGAGACTCAGTGACCGAGGCCAGTGGAACGAACCAGACTCCGTCGGGGAACTCCGGCTCAACCTGCTGAGACGCAGCGATCGCCAGTCTCGTTTTTCCAATCCCGCCGGTTCCAACGACTGTAATCAGACGGTGGTCGGGCCGCAGAATCTCCTGAACCAGGGAGTCCACAACCTCACGGCGCCCAACAAAGGACGTGAGTAATCTAGGCAGCGTGTCTGAAGGACGCGCGGCGAGCTCTGGACGGCTGGCTCGTCCACCTGATCGGACGTTGTCAGCAATTTGCATAGACCGAAACTCGCAAAATAATGGATCCGAGCCAGGTTCTCTGTGCCAGGCCACGACCCTGGACATGTTGGCGCAGGCTTAGCCGAACCTTGGATGTACAGATCGATCATCCGTCTGGTTTGGAGCCAGATCGTTTGATTCTATCTGGTTCTCAATTGCCCACCGCGCGATCTGGCTCCGGCTCCCGAAACTCAGCTTTCGGAGAATATTGGATACGTGTCGTTCAACTGTGCCCAAAGCAATTGACAATCCCGCGGCAATCTCTCGATTGGATCGGCCCTGCACGAGCAATGATACGATCTCTCGCTCTCGCAGAGTCAGCCGCTTGGCGATTTCATGCTGCAGCAACTGTCGCTGTTCTGAACTGTGGCCGCCGATCAGTGTCACGGGCCAATCAAGGGAGAAGACTGTCAGTTGGCCTCGCCAGCCCGCGAGGGTGACTCCGGCAATCTGATAGAGATAGTCTGAATCAATCTGAGCCAATAGGGCAGCCTGGTCGGTAACCAGCACCGCGGATTCGGTCGCATACCGTGCAAGCTCTGCTGCGACTAACCCTGGAAGACTTGACTCCTCGTTTCCTCCGGATGATGCCTCTCCGGCATGTAGCGCAACTCCCACTTCAAACTCGAGTTCCAGACTCTCCCGAACGACATTTCGAGCAATGGCTGTTGCTTTCGCGGCGTCATCATAAGTCAGTAAATCGAAGGCAGGACCCGAAACTCGACATCGTGCATCCGCGTCAGCATTGCGGATGATGTCTTTGAGGCGGCCTACCTGCTCGATCCAGGAGTTTTGGCCGAGTGAGATCGCCGCAGTGACCGGATCGACAACGTTTATCGCCACTGCGGAGATCAGCAGTTCCTGAGCCATTCGTTCAGTCAATCAACGCTTCTATGGTGCGCATCGGCATGATTGGCAACAATGTTACATGAGTGCTTCAGCAACAACTCGCTCCGAGCTCAACATCGATCAGGCTGCCAATGCCAATCGGCCGGAAACAGGGTGCCGCAATCCCGCAAACAGATCGTCCTCAACTGCTTCGCCAGTATCAACTGTTGTGAAGGCGCGGTAGTACTCCTGTACTCCCCAGATTTTTTCGTGCATAGCCCGCGGCAGTGAGTCGACTTGCTCTCTGTTCAAGACCTGGCTCTTGTGGCATCTTGCAGCGGCCCATGTGTTTGGCCAGAACTTCGACGCGTCGAGCTGAGCGGATACGGCCCATTCGGGCCATCCAAACCACCGTCTGGTTGTGTTTCCAATATCGATCGTCGTGACGCCAATTGCCGACTCATACGCTTGGAGCGATGGCTGGGTCCAGATTCGATAGTAGAGTTTGTCGACAGCGTGAGCACTGAATCGGTCGATCCTGGACGTCGAGGGATCTGCGGCGAGCACTACCGCTGCAGCGGTCTGCTGGGAGATCGCGATATGGTCTGGATGCCCATACGCGCCATCTGGACCAAATGTGACGACAACCTGCGGCTTGATTCGCCGGATCTCACGCTCGATTCGACCCGCAAGACCGGCATGATTGACCGACGCCAGAGTTCCGTCGTCATAATCAAGGAACACAAGATCGTTGACTCCGAGATACTTCGCGGCCTCCCGAGTTTCTGATTCCCTGATTTGCCCTACCGCCACTGGTCCAGGGTTTTCGTTTTGCGGTCCGCGCCAGCCCATCTGACCGCGCGTCGCAACAACAACTGAGACATCCGCGCCTTCGGTGGCATACTTCACCAGTGTTCCGCCAAACGCCAGGGATTCATCATCTGGATGCGCAACAACCGCCATTAATCGCAACTTTTCCACATTATTTCTCCACAAAACTAAAATTCAACTGACTGTGTATGACTTGCTCTACTGTATCGATCAGAAGCTTAGTACCGCCGACACTACTCGCTTTCCAGCTTGCAATCCGGCGATCGTGATTCTTCTGACCAATGGTACTTCCTGACCGTCTTCACTGTTCCAACTTTGCTCCGAAAACGCGAACCCGTAGTGCTCTGCCAGTCGCTTCTGACTCTCTTCCTGGCCGTAGAACTCTTTGAACATGATCTCTGCAACAGGCACCGGAATCATTTCGTCCTCCTTATGTTCGTATTTGTCATGTACGCGTAGCTTAACGTTGAGCTGGTCTCGATCCCCGAGTTTGGACCAACAACCCGGGGACCCTATTTTCCGTCGATCAGGCTGCTCGCTGGAGATCCGGGTTCGCGACCGGGAACTCTGCCACGTCAGCGACTGGTGCGACCTGCCCGACGGTTGTGTCGGCGTTGGCACTGCGAAGCAGGTTCAGCCAGTTCTCGAAAATCAGGGTCACCATTGGTCGACCAGATGGATCGAATTGCGCGACCGGCCGAACACCGGTGGCGCCACGAATCTGGCTCCGCCAGGCCGCGTAGTCCAGGCGCAGACGAGCCGCAGCGAGTGGCTCGATCGGCTGAAGCGCAGTTGTTTGCTGGCTTCGAGTCGACTTCGGTTTGCGCTGGGGATACTTAAGATGTCTCATTACGTTCTCCTTCTTATCAGACAACCATTACCAATTGATCAACTACATCCCTGGTTGGTCCATTTGGGGGGATGTCGACCATGTATCTACGGTATAGCCTCAGAAGAAAGAGCGCATCCCGGAAACCATGTACGTTTCCGTACATGGTTTCGAGCGAATTGATACATGAGATTCTGGAAATGGAACGCTAGTCGAGCAATTGATAGGCCGGAATCGTCAGAAACTCTACGAAATCATCTGTCAGAATCAGTTGGTCCAGCACTGTCACAGCGTCGGCGTACCGACCAACGGCAGTTCCTCCCAGTTTGGCTACCTCTTCATCCCGCACCTTCTCGTAGCGCTCCCGGGTCACTGGCTCTCCGTCATTTGTGCTAGTGCCATGCCTGATCCATTGCCAGATCTGGGCTCTGGAGATTTCTGCGGTCGCCGCGTCTTCCATCAGATTGTTTATGGCTGCGGCCCCATTTCCCCGCAGCCAATTATCGATGTACTGCAGCGCCACGCTGACATTCATTCTCAACCCACTGTCGGTAACCTGTCCGCCATCGATCGCGACATCAAGAAGTTGCGCTGCAACGACGTCGACATCATCGCGCTGCCGGTGCTTCTGGTTCGGGTTGCCACCGAGCACGCCATCGAAGATCTCCATTGCGATCGGCACGAGTCCCGGATGTGCGACCCATGTTCCGTCGAACCCTGCGCCGGATTCACGAGTTTTGTCCTCACGCACCGCCGCAAACGCGCGTTCATTTATCTCTGCATCGCGGCGAGTCGGGATGAACGCCGACATACCGCCGATCGCATGGGCGCCACGCTTGTGGCAAATCTTCACAAGCAGCTCCGCATACGACTTCATGAAAGGAACTGCCATGGTGACCTGACCTCGGTCGGGCAGAATGTGATCGGGACTGTCCCGGAGAAACTTGATCATGCTGAATATGTAGTCCCAGCGACCGGCATTGAGCCCAGCTGCATGGTCTCGCAGCTCGTAGAGGATCTCCTCCATCTCGAACGCTGCCAGAATCGTCTCGATCAGAACAGTCGCCCGAATGGAACCACGCTCGATTCCGAGCGCGTCCTGAGCGTGGTTGAACACATCGTTCCAGAGTCGTGCTTCGAGATGAGACTCGAGCTTCGGCAGATAGAAATAGGGACCGGATCCCCGATCGAGGAGCTCCTGAGCGTTGTTGAAGAAGTAGATCCCGAAGTCGAAAAGGCTGCCTGAGCACTCTTCACCATCGACCTGCACATGCCTTTCGTTCAGGTGCCAGCCGCGTGGGCGAAGGAGCAAAGTCGCCGGGCGCTCCCCAAGTTCATA
>JBGTJM010000007.1:0-6975 GCA_041745115.1 Thermomicrobiales bacterium | reverse complement strand
TTTCTCCACGAACATGGAGATAAGTTTGGAGGCAATTCATTTCTTTCACGAGGCTGGTCTCCGAGTCCCTGCGGATGTTTCTATCGTCGGTTTTGACGATCCAGAGTGGACTTCTGTAGTGGATCCCCCACTCACAGCAGTTGCCACGCCTACGTTCAGGCTTGGGAAGCTTGCGGCCATTCGAGTTTGCCGTGCTATCCGCCTGGGTGAGCCCCTGCGACTGCACAGTAGCAGACTCGCGCCAACGCTGATCGAGCGGAGATCCGTGGCTGCGCCACCAAAACGCAACGTGACCGCCAGGCGAAATCAGATCACAGAATCTCAATCCATGGTGGCGATATGATGGCGAGAACAGATCGCGATTTCTTTCTTCCGATCCATGCTACGCGATTTCGTAGTGCCGAGGTGACCCGTGTCTGATCTTGCGAACAACTTCCTGGTTGAGACAAGTGACGGCATCGCCACATTGACATTCACGCGTGACGATCGCATGAATGCGTTGGACAGTTCCACGTTCCGAGAACTCTCAATAGCTCTTGATAGCATCGATGCTGCCGAAAGCGTGGATGTGCTGATCGTGACTGGTTCCGGCAAGGCATTTGTTGCTGGAGCAGATATCAACGAATACGTCGGTATTTCTGTTTCTGACTACGTGGGTTTTCAGCGCCTCGGAAGGAAGGTATACGACCGACTGGAGTCGTTCCGCAAACCGGTCATCGCTGCCGTGAACGGGTATGCGCTCGGCGGCGGATTTGAACTTGTTCTCGTCGCGGATATCGTTGTCGCCGCCCGATCTGCGACACTTGGATTGCCGGAGGCGAAGCTTGGCCTGTTGCCTGGCGGCGGCGGAACACAGCGCCTGTCCCGTCTGGTCGGGAGAAACAAGGCCAAGGAGCTTTTGATGACTGGGGACTTTCTCACCGCCGAACAGGCAGCGGCGCTCGGGGTGGTGACCGTCGTAGTCGATGATGACAAGCTCATGGAAACGACAATGCAACTGGCCTTGAAAATTCGCCGGCGCGCGCCGCTGGCCGTGCAAATGGCGAAGCAACTTGTGAACGACGGACTCCAGTCAAGCCTGACCGCAGCGATCACGATGGAGATGGGGATGACTGCAACACTCTACGAAACGAACGACGCCCGGGAAGGCATTTCCGCTTTCCTCGACAAGCGACGTCCGGAGTTCACCGGGCGATGACGTTCCTAGGTCATTGAAGGGAGGTGACTAAGACGGTATGAGTTGGGAAGGCCAAATGGGCCTCGTGTGTTCTTTTCATTAGTATCAAGGAGCGAAACATGAAAGTAGCTCGGTCTCGAAATCGATGGGTGCTTCAACTTGCATTCCTGCTCTCCGCAATGCTGATTGTTGGGCAGGTTGCTGTTGCCCAGGACGCAACGCCGATGGATGCACAGATGGAAGGCGATGCGATCGTCCGTAGCATGGACCCGTCTGCAGTGCCTGATGGCTGGACGATTCCCGAAAGCGCCGGTCATGTGACGAATTACCTGGTTCACGAGTGGTACCAGAACCTCACCGCCGGTGAGCAGGTTCGGGCTGACGAGTATGGCATTGCCTTCTCGATCAACGATGCGAATCTGGACCTCCAGCGATCGCTGGCAGCCGTCGATGATTATGTTGCTCAGGGGGTGTCTGTTCTCAACTTCACTCCTGTGAATGAAGAAGCATCGGGTCCAAGAATCACCGAAGTCGCAGCAACTGGTCTGCCGGTGATCTGCGAGTCTTCTCCAACCGAAGGATGCACCACCCTCGTCTCCATCGATGACTATGCCGCTGGCTTCAAGGTCGGCGTCTGGGCAGGCGAGTATGTGAATGAGAACCTCGGTGGAGAAGCCGTTATTCTCGACGTTGGGCTTCCGGCACTGACAACGACCGTTGCTCGGTCGACCGGTTTCATCGACGGCATCACATCAGTGCTCGGTGACAACGCACGACTTGCACAGTCTGTCAATGGCGATGGCCTCAAGGACGTTGCAGTGACCGTTTCTGCTGATGCGCTGACGGCAAACCCGGATGTCAACGTGATCTTCGGAATCAACGACGACTCCGCACTTGGCGGCCTCCAGTCTTACGAAGCGGCTGGCCTCGATCTCGATGCGCTTCTCGTCGTTGGCTTCGGTTGCGAGGGCAACGCCTGTAAGGACGCCCTGACAGAGGGTGGACCGTACAAGGTCTCAGCAGCCATGTTCCCGGAGTACCAGGGACGGCTGATCATCGACGCTGGAGTTGCTGCCTACAATGGCGTCGAGCTTCCAGCGCACCTGATCGCTCCATCCACCCCAATCACCGCTGACAATCTCGGTGACTACTACTCACTAGAGGATGGGGTTTACAGCGCGAACTTCGATGCAATCGCGCAGATCTCAGTCGAGGGCGAAAGCTAGTCATTCGTGAAGGTACCACGCTGCCAGTGGCAAGCCGCTGGCAGCGTGGCCCTATTAGAGCCAGATCGCTCACGCGACTGGACTGCAAATGCAAGTTTCAATTCAGGACCCAGGGAGAAAAGTACGTGACCGTTGAGTCGGCGCAGGTCAACCCGGCATTGCAAGGAGCCGCAAGATCACGCTCTGCTTTTGAATCCGCCGTGCGGCGCCTGTTTACCAGCCAGGAAGGCGTACTGTTCTTCATCGTCTGCGGTCTCTGGATTTACCTTTCGATCAGGTCAGATGTTTTCTTCACCGAGCGCAATATCGGCGTGATGCTGAGCCAGGTATCGATGATCGCCATCACTGGCGTCGGGATGACCATGCTCCTGATCGCCCGTGAGGTCGATCTGTCCGTCGGTTCGCTGCAGGCCTTTGCAGGCGTCATGGCCATGCAGTCGCTGAACAGCTCATCGAGCCTGATCGTCGGAGTGATCGTTGCGCTGCTGGTTGGGGCCGGTGTCGGACTTGTCAATGCGGGAGCGACTCTGGCATTAAAGATCAACTCCTTCATTGTGACCTTGGCGATGATGCAGATTCTGCGCGGACTTGCCTACACGAGCACGAACGCCGCCGTGCAGAACGATCACAAAATACCGGCTTTTCGTCAGATCTTTAACGGCGCGCTGATCGAGTCGCCTATCCGCATTCCCAATCCTGTCCTCATGATGATTGTGATATTCATCGTTTTCGGTCTGATCCTGAACCGAACGACATTCGGCAGGCAGGTCTATGCGATTGGAGGGAATCCGAGTGCGGCCGCACTTTCAGGAATTCCGGTTAAACGAATCAAAACCATCTGTTTTGTCATTACAGGGATGCTCGGTGCGCTAAGCGCATTTATGTTGATCTCAAGAATGAATTCAGGGCAGAACAACGCGGGATTCGGCTTCGAACTGCAGGTGATCGGATCCGTGCTTCTGGGCGGGGCAAGTCTTGCCGGTGGGAAGGGAACCCTGCTTGGAACCTTGTTCGCCGCTGTACTGCTCGGGACGCTCAACAATGGAATCGTCTTGCTCGGCTACAACTCGAACTGGCAAACGGCGGTTGTCGGACTGATGATTCTTTTCGCTGTGCTCCTCGATACCCTGCGGCGTCGCACCACTGGACAGGACTAAATGACAACATTGCTGCACCAGGAAAACAACGCACCGCTCCTGCAGATGACAGCCATTCGCAAGGAGTTCCCGGGAGTTATCGCGCTCGATGGAGTCGACTTCTCACTATTGCCTGGCGAGGTACATGCAATCGTCGGTGAAAATGGAGCCGGTAAGTCCACACTCATCAAGATCATCGCAGGCTTGTATCGACATGATTCTGGCGAAATGCAGATCGACAGTCAGCCAGCAGAGTTCCGCAATCCGGCCGATTCTATTCACCGCGGAATCAAGGTTGTCTATCAGGAGCTCGATCTCGTTCCTGAAATGAGCGTGGCCGAAAATGTGTTTCTCGGAACGCTTCCGACATCAAGGTTCGGCATCGTCGACTGGCAATCGCTCAACACTAAAACCCTCGAGATCCTGGATGAGCTGGGTCTGGATATCGATCCTGCAAAACCAGTTGGACAACTGAGAGTTGCCGAGCAGCAACTGGTCGAGATTGCCCGGGCACTCTCGCTCAATGCCAGGATTGTCATCATGGACGAGCCGACGTCGGCACTGAGTCCGGGAGAGGTTGCCAAGTTATTCGAGGTGATCGAGCAGATGCGCCAGCGGCAGGTGGGCATCATCTATGTGTCACATAAACTCGACGAGATCTTTCGGATCGCTAACCGTGTCACGGTCTTTCGGGATGGCAAACGTGTGAGCACGGCAGCTACCAGAGAAACTAACCCCAACGAGTTGGTGGAATGGATGGTGGGCCGCGAGCTAAGTGAGCTTTATCCAAAATCACCCGCGGAGATACGCAGCCCGCTCCTGGTGGCCACCGACATCTCCGGTTCTGGCATTCATGGGGTTTCCCTTACGGTTCACGCTGGTGAAGTCGTGGGGGTGTTTGGTCTGATGGGAGCTGGTATCAATTCGGTTGGAAGGTTGGTGTTCGGTGCCAGCGCCCGGACCGGAGGCACCGTTGTTCTCGATGGACAGACAATCAAGTCCGGCTCCCCTTCCGATGCGATGAACAAGGGACTGGCGCTGTTGACTGAGAGCCGCAAGGAAGACGGTCTGGTATTGCCCCTCTCGGTGAAGGAGAACATTACACTCGCGTCACTCAAGCGCTTTTCGACCTTTACCTGGCTCAATCCTCGCAAGGAAACGCAGGAGGCAAGCGATTTCGTCTCTCGACTCGCCATCAAGACGCCATCGCTACGTCAGAAAGTTCAATTCCTCAGTGGCGGTAATCAGCAGAAGGTGTTGATGGCCCGCTGGCTCATGCGCGATCCAAAGGTGCTGGTGCTGACCGAACCGACCAGGGGCATCGACGTTGGGTCAAAAGCTGAAATCTATCGACTCATCGATGAAATGGCTCACCGCAATCTCGGCATCCTTTTCATGTCGACGGAGATTCCTGAAATCCTGGGAATATCGGACCGGATCCTGGTGATGAGGGAGGGAGAGATCGTCGCTGAGTTCTCTCGAGCGGAAGCGACGCAGGAACTCCTCATCGAAGCAGCAGCCGTCACCAGGCGCAGAAACGATCTGGAGGCAGTGGCGTAATGTCGACACTCTCGGCCAGCGCGATCACTGCGCCATCGTCAGGATGGCGCCGGGTACAGGCGATCTGGGCCAGAAACGAGTCCCTTAGCCTGCTGATCTTTCTGGTGGCCGTCGTTGGCCTCTTCATGGCGCTTGAACCGACGATGCGCCAAACACGCGTCTACTGGGACCTCCTGCGTGAGGTTTCACCGTCGATGGTCGCCGCAGTAGGGGTCACATTGCTGCTGCTTTCTGGTGAATTCGATCTGTCAATTGGTTCAATGCTGGCGTTGACCGGTGTCGTCATCGTTGACACGTTCAATCAGACAGACAGCATGTGGATTGGCCTTGCCGCCGGTCTGCTCACGGGCGTGGCCATTGGGGCAACCAACGGATTCTTTGTCACGGTGATCGGCATGGAATCGCTGATGACAACGCTTGGGATGATGTTTGCCATTCGAGGCCTGGTCTATGTCTATACGAATCAGACGCCAATCATCGATGAGAATCGATTCCAGCAGTTCACCCGCATCTGGTACAGGAACATCGGACCGGTTCCGCAACCAATCATCATCGCCATCTTGATCGTGATCGGTGCCTGGTTTGTGGCAGCGCGCACCGAGTTCGGCAGAAATGTCTATGCGATTGGGGGCAACAAGCAGGCCGCGCGCGTTTCGGGCATTAATGTGAACCGCCACAAATTCGCACTGTTCGTCGTTTGCGGGACCATGGCCTCTGTCGCCGGTCTACTCATCGCTGCACAGACCGACACCGGCTATTTCAATGCAGGTCTCGGATTCGAGCTGCAGGTTCTGGCAGCAGTCGTGCTGGGTGGCGCGAGTCTGGCTGGTGGGCAAGGCAATGTTCTCAGCACCGCTCTGGCAGTATTGATCATTGGCGTTATTGGCAAGGGCATGCGTCTGATGAACATCGATACGACTCAGCAACTGCTCGTGGTCGGCCTGGTGATGCTGGTAGCGGTCTACTACCACGGAATCCGGAAAGCGACCGCTGCACAGATCACTCAGAAGCAAGAGGCTATTCGATCAGTTTCGCCTGGACAAGGAACCACACGATGAATCATTGCGAAGCCAAACGCTCGACACGCAACGGATTGGAGATTCTGACGCTCTCGAATGGGCTCGTCTCCATGTCAGTGATTCCCGACAAGGGCGCAGACATCTACGAGTGGATTCACGTGCCATCGGGAATTGATGTGCTCTGGAAAAGTCCCTGGGGTCTGGCTCGCCATCGGGGCAACCCTTCGACGTCAACCAACACCGCGGCTGCATGGATCGAGGCATATGAAGGGGGATGGCAAGTGCTGTTTCCCAGTGGTGGCGGTCCGGCCGAGTACAAGGGCGTCGAGCTGAACTTTCATGGCGAGGCGTCGGTGTCGGCCTGGGACGTCGAGGAGTTTGAATCGACGCCGGGGTTCGCAATAATGAAGCTTTCGAATCGGCTTGCGCGAAGTCCGTTCCGAATCGAAAGGGAGATAGTACTTGAACAGAACGCGAGGCACGTCCTGTTGAACGAGACGATTACCAACGATGGGCGCGAAGACATGGACTACATGTGGGGTCATCACCCCGCATACGGCATGCCTTTGATCGGCGCTGGAGCAAGAATCGCCACCAATGCTCGCTCGATTGCCGCTGACGACGTCATTGCGGGACCTGGCAATTCGCTCGATCCGGGCAAGACTTTCGCGTGGCCAGATGGATCGGGCAATCAAGGTAAGGTCGATCTCAGTGTTTTGCCGGACCAGACGATCGAGCGGGCTACCATGTGTTATCTGCACGACTTCGATAATGCCACCGCCTGGTACGGGATATCGAACCCAAAGCTTGGCATTGGCGCCGGGCTTGCCTGGGATCGCAACGATTTTCCGTGCGCC
>JBGTJM010000006.1:0-11463 GCA_041745115.1 Thermomicrobiales bacterium | reverse complement strand
TACGGAGAGAAAGCCCGTATCGGACTGATCACGCTGGCAACCGATACAAGCGTGCTCCCCGAAATCCAGAGCCTTCTTTCCGCTGGAATGCAGGCGTACCAGGCTCCTATCACGCTGCCTCGCGGCGAGGTCACGCCGGAGTCACTCGCGGAAATGCTGGAAACCGACGAGCTGGAACAGGCTGCTGCCAAACTGGCCTGGAGTGATGTCGACATCGTGCTGTTCGCCTGCACTACTGGCAGCCTTGTGCACGGTACTGGCTGGGATCGCAAGCTGATCGAACGCATCGAGGCGTCAGCGGAGATTCCCGCGACCACTACTGCGACTGCAGTTCTGGAACATCTGGAACACTTGAGGATCCGGAAGCTCGCGGTCATTACCCCCTATATCGAGTCGTTGAACGAGATCGAGAAGCGGTTTCTCGAAGATGCTGGATTCGAGGTCATCGCAATCGCTGGACTTGGCTGTGAGACTGATGCACAGATTGGCAGACTGGCTCCGAATGATGCCGAGCGGCTGCTCGCCACGATCGATCTGGGCAAGTCTGAGGCTGCCTTTATCTCATGTACCAACTGGCATGTGGTCGAAGCGCTGCCTCGAATGCGCGAGATATACGGAATACCCATAACTACGAGTAACGTCTCGGCGGTCTGGAAGATCGTGAACATGCTGGAGACTTCGGCCGGGATAGCTCAATGATTGCCTGGCTGCGCGCCATGTTCATCCAGAAGCACACGACCGTTTACGCGTGAACCGGGATTTTCGGAGTTATCATGAACGACGATACGCTTTCAGGCTCAGCACCTGTACCTGAGCAGGCCTTTCTGACAGGACGGGATCTCTATCTGCGAGGTGCTGCCACCTCAGATGCCGCGTCGGTCAACCGCTGGCGCAACTCTCTGTTCCCGATGAACCCGGATCTCGCCGAAGAAAAAGTCCGGACGGCAATCACAGGCGCCGCCTAGAGCAGGCGCCACACGTTGATCGCGTTTCGGCGGACGGACTCGTTGCCTGTGGGCTCGGTCGCGTGCTGGTTTGGGAACAGTGTGTGGGTATATCTCTCGATACATGCATGGACTGCTTTGAACGATCAGCTTCGTCAGGAGATTCAGGCCGAGATTCTCGAGATCGCGGTCGATTTCCTTCTCTCCGAGCACAAGCACTATGCCGTGCTGGTCGAGATCCCTCAGCGATCGCAGCTGATCGAGAGCACCGCGCTGCGAATTGGCATGCGGAACGCATACCAGCTGCGGGAAGCACTGGCCTATCGAGGCGGGCGAAATGATCTGCTTGCCTACGAAGCGCTCAATCCGCAAGCAGTAGCGCGGTTTGGGAGCCCGGAACCGCCCGTCTTTGGCTCGGTACAGCGTGAGGTCCGCTCTCCGGCTCCGATCAAGTGGCCGGCCAAAGTGGGAGATCCTCCCGAGAATGCGGTCATCGTGGGCGAGCGGCTGTTCCTACGGCCAGTCCGGCTGAAAGATACGCAATCAATGGCCCAGTGGGCAGTATTCGAACGAGAAACGACGCACGACATCCGCTGGCCTCGCAGTCAGATCCTAAGCAAGAACTGGTACAAGTCCATGGGCGAAAAAGAGCCTCCCGACTGGCTACGTTTCTCCATCTGCCTCATCGAGTCTGGCGAGATGATCGGGGCCAACGGCCTGATCGACCTCGACCTCTTCAACCGTAACGCCGAAACCGAATCGGAGATTTTTCGAGCGGAACATCGAAATGCAGGTCTCGGCACGGAGGCCAAGCATCTGCTGCTTGACTACGCCTTCAATTCACTCGATCTGCACATGGTGCGGTCATATGTGTGGCGACCCAACCTTCGCTCAGCCGCAGCGCTGCGAAAGCAGGGCTACCGGGAAGCGGGCGTCGTGAGCTGGCGGGAGTTTGTGGGCGAACCGATTGGAGACGTCGTATTCGACCTGCTGGCAAGTGAATGGCGAGCGAGCAGGACGTAGCTTTTCCGCAGCGCCGGATTGTCGTTTGTAGGACCGGAGCCGTGTCGGCCGGTTTCTTCGTGAGCTGGAGGTCACGGGTGCCGCCCGAACGATTCGATGGTAAAGAATGCGGCACCCGTGAACCTGGTTGACCCTACGGCAGCCTGGAGATGATCCCGGCCATCGCTTTTTCGTCGAAAGCGCGGAGGGTTTGGGTTCTGAGGTTGCCGCCTGCGCCAAGCGTCAGCAGGATCGCTGCCAGCGTTTCATCGTCAGGAGCCTCGACGGTTGTCACCAGGTCGTAGCCACCGCTCGTCCAGTAAATCGACAGGATCTTTCCCCCCATCGTTTCGACCATTTTCGACGAATCGTGGTATCTGCTGACGGTATCTTTCGCATTTTTGACGCCTTGATCGGTCCAGTTCATGAGCACAACGTACGTTGCCATGATGCGGCACCTCCAGATACATATCCGCTTGGCCAGAGTGACCATCGGCAGAACCTCACAGTATCACAAAATTGACATAAAGAATCCTTGAGGCGCGAGGGTTGATTCGGTGATTGGCTTAGTTTCACGTTCAAGTCGCTTCGGGCTTCAGCCAGGGCACCTGGTTCGTACGCCTGCGATGAGGTAGCTGACTCAGCCTCATCACTGTGCTTGGCCATTTGGCTCGGGAGGGCGTACATTTTGTGCGCTTCAAAGAGTGGTCGGATACTGTCGTGGCTGCGATGGAATCAGTGGGAAAAGAACCTGGCAATTCTGGTCGGCATGACCACATCAGCGATTTGGAATGAGCATGGGAAACGATTCACAACAAGCTAGCTCTCGCAGTCAGAACCAGCAGTTTCTTGTCGGTCCGAGTCTGTATTTGCGTCCAGTCGATCTGGACGATGCCAGCACTGCTGCCATCTGGCGCCCGAAGCCATTTCCAGCGCCGGTCGAGGCTGTCCAGGACGAGCTGAAACAGCGCCTGGAAATAGACAGTGAAGAAGAACTGGCGAACCAGCTGCTGCTGATCTGCCGGCGCGACAATGACATGCCGGTCGGCTCATTGACGCTCGACATGGACGGCTGGCGATTGGTCGATGTCGATCTGCACCTCGATCCGCTGGTTTCGGAGGAGTGGAAATCGAGCATCACTGCCGAGGTGATCGGGTTTCTTGTTCCATGGTTGCTCGAAGAGCGGAATCTGATGGCGGTGTCGGTGTCCGACCTGGCGAACCGGCCAGTGGTCGAAGCGAAGGTGCAGGAACTCTCCGGCCGGATTGCCGCTCATCATCGCGAGAAGTTTCTGATCGACGGAGCTCGGCGAGACCGGTATTACTATCAGTTCTTCAATCCGATCTGGATCGAGAAGCTTGGATTCCCTGATCCGCCAGCATTTGGTCCCGTCGATCGGCACGTTACCGCGCCCGCACGGCCTTCTCTTAAGCTTGCTTCCGAGCATCGCCCGGATACTGCCCTGGTGGTCGGTGAGCGGCTTTACCTGCGCCCGTTCGAACCCGAAGAAGGCAAGCTGGTCGCGCAATGGTCGCTCGAGGATACGGAGATATCGTATCCAGAAGGCAGGCTCATCCTTACCGCGCACACATATGGCCATAAGCACAAGGAGATGGCGTCGAAAGAGATTCCATCCTGGATTCGGTTTGCCGTTGTGCTGCGAGAGACTAACGAGCTGATTGGATGCAATGGCCTCGAGAGTGTCGATTGGGTGCATAGGACCGCCGAAACCGAAACTGAGCTTTTCCGGCCCATCCATCGAAATGCCGGATACGGAACGGAAGCAAAGCATCTGCTGCTCGAGTATGCCTTCGAGCATCTCGGACTTCACATGATCTACTCCTATGTCAGCGCCAAGAATCCGCGCTCCGGATTTGCGCTGAAGAAGCAGGGCTATCGGGAAGCCGGGAGATTCGACTGGGACACGTTCTCCAGCGATGGGCTGAGTGGTTTCTGGACGTTCGATTTGCTGGCGTCCGAATGGCGAGCGGCACGCGATGCTGCGGATCAGAGATCATGACCACCATCCAGACACCCGGCACTCGAAGCGATGGCCAGACGTTTCTGATTGGTCCATCACTGTATCTGCGGCCGGTAGAGCCAGATGATGCTGGTACCGCGCCGCGATGGGGGGGAGATGCGTTTCCCCGGCCGGTTGAAGTCGTCCAGAAACAGATCGAAGAGCGCCTGGAGAAGGGACCGAACGCTGAAGAGAATCACCAGTTGCTGATCGCCTGCCGCCGCATCGATGACAAGCCTGTTGGGTCAGTCGAGATGCGAATGAACAGCTGGCGGTATGTATCGATGGAGTTTGAGGTCGATTCATTGCTGGCAGACGATGAATCCGACAAGATGCTCGCTGAGATCGTCGAGATCGTGATCACCTGGACGATTCGCGAGCGCAATGTGATGGTGGTCGAGTTTGTTCTCAGATCGGGCCTGCCGAATACCGAGCAGGTCATTGCGTCGATCGGTGGACGGCCTTGTGTGGAGCTACGAGAATTTCGTAGATATCAGGGCCGCAGAGTTGCAGAGGTGTGGTACCAGGTGTTCAATCCCGTGTGGGTCGGGATTCTTGACCGGCCACCCGAATTTCCCGGGGGGCCGGTCGAGCGCGAGGTCAGGCGACCTGCGGATAAGCAGATTGTGCTGGCGGAAGCAGAACGTCTGAATCGCGCCTATGCTGTAGGTGATCGGCTGGTTCTCCGCCCACTTGAGCCGGACGAGGGTGGACTTCTGACTCACTGGTCCCTGCGCGAGACGGAGATCGTGTTTCCGGAAGGCAGGTGGGCGGAGAACGGATTTGCGATTGGGCGGCACTCTGTCAAGATCGCCAGACGCGACCCGCCGCGATCGCTTGGATTTGCGATTGCTTTGCGATCGTCGGATGAGCTGATTGGATTCAATTCACTGATTCATGTCAACTGGCTTCACTGCACTGCAGAAACGGCAACAGTCATTTTCCGACCCGAGCACCGGGACAGCGGCCTGGGCACGGAAGCCAAGCATTTGTTGCTTGCGCACGCGTTCGAGCGACTGGGACTTCACGCCGTGAGTTCCTATGTCCACGAAACAAACCCGCGGTCGGCGGCTGCGCTCCGCAAACAGGGGTATCGTGACGCCGGCTACGTGGCGTGGGACTCGATGAGCCCGGCTGGGGTCTGCGGTGGGTGGCTGTTCGATCTGCTAGCCGAAGAATGGCGCGAGTCGCGCGATCGTGCAAAGGACTAAATACCATGGCAGCTGTTCGATTGCTGGTGGCCGGACTGGGAAGCTGGGGGCCGAGCTGGTGCAAGCTGATCAATCAGGAAGAGGGCGTCGAGCTCGCTGCAGTCGTTGATCCCGTGATCGAGCGCCGTGAGTCGGTCGCGCGGCAGCTTTCGCTGGAGAGCTCGCAACTCCACGCTGACATAGACACTGCTTTGCGAGACGTCGATGTCGATGCAGTCGTGATTGTGACCCCACCGCAGACGCATCTGCCGCTAGCACAGAAGGCATTTGCCGCCGGGAAACCTGTTCTCGTGGAAAAGCCGCTCGCTGCCACTCTCGAAGATGCGCAAGCCATCGTGGCTGAGGCCGATGCTTCGGGTCAGCTGCTGGTGGTCAGTCAGAACTATCGATATCGACCGCCGATGGTCACGCTCAAAGCGGTTCTTGAACGGGGAGATATCGGAACGCTCGTTTCCGTGGCCGCCAATTGTCAGGAGGACATGAGGCTGTTCTACGAGGCTTCGAACTTTCGCTATCTTATGAAGCACCCGTACATTATCGACATGACGATTCATCACTGGGACCTGCTTCGCTATCTGACAGGACAGGATGTCGCCAGGGTCTTCGCCCGGTCATGGCGTGTTCCCGATAGCCCATATCAGTACGATCCCTCATGCGCGATTCTGCTCGATCTCGAAGATGGTACGCCGGTTATCTACCAGGGAAGTGGAGCTACGCATCGAGATCGAACTTCGTGGAGTGCGTGGTGGGAGTTCACAGGCGAGAACGGCCGGGTGTGGACAGATGGCGGTGTGGGTGATCCGCACCTGGATCAGGTTCATCTCCAGATGTTCGGTGAGAACGCTCAGACGCTTCCATACGAACCAGCAGCATCCCGGGACGTTGAAGGGTCCCTTCGCGCGTTTGTGAGTGCGCTGTCAGGTGGGCCACTGCCTTCGCATACGGGTGAAGACAACCTCAAGAGCCTGGCAGTGGTCGTAGCATGTGTGGAGTCAGTCGAGCGATCGGAGCCAGTTGAGGTCGGAGCGTTATTGAATGGCTTGTAGCTGACTGTGCACGACCAAGGCCCCTGCATGGAGGGATGCAAGGGGCCTGGATCAGGTTATGCGCCCGATGGTGCAATCGTCAGCAGCATTTACGTTCGAGCGATCGCTGACGGAGGTCTGGATCGATCGAAACTGCAGCGAGTCCCCACTCGGGCGAGGTGTATGACAGCGAAGCCAGGTGAGCCTCCATGCCAGATTGGCATCACTTCGGATCAATCGGTCTGGTTGGTTACCAGGGTCGATAACCCGGTCCGCATGCGACTACCGCTTTTACGCCTCACATGCTGACTTTGCATTAGACAATACACCTGAATGAACCTTAATGGAGCCAGCAACGGGGGACAAGGTGAGATAATCCGGATTTAGTATCGTCGATACCCTGAATATTTCGGGGTCTGGGAGTGTATCGCTTCATCTGGGCTGTCTACTATCGGATTACTCCCTGTCGCACCGCGAAAACGGCGATTTCGGCCATCGTTGCGTGTGGTTGCATATTCCACCGTGCACGAATCCGATCGAGCCGCTCGTAGACAGACTTCTCATTGACCTGGTGCTTTATCGCGATTTCCTTGACGGTGAGTCCATCTACGATCAGCCGAACCGTTTCCATCTGCAAGGGAGTCAGCGATGCGATACCCGCGCTGGCATCCACTGACAGTACAGGAGTGGACTCGTTGCTGGAGAGGCTGTAACCGGTCAGGCTGTCCGAAAATCGATGGCCCGTGGAGAGGCTCTGGTGCATCATCGTGAAAATCGAGTCGACCGTGTCTGTCGCATCGACCAGTGAATCGGACGAGAATGGCTGTCTCGAAGGATTCGCCGGAAAGGACGCGGCTGCAAAAAGGTCCTGCTTGATCTCACCATACGAGAGCCGGTTCTCGGGCATTGCCACACCGACTTGTGCGCAGAGCGATTCGGTTTGGGAGATCAGGTTTCGCAGTATCGGGCGAGCTTCCGGAGAGGAGAAGGCAATCATTGTCACGCAGCTGGCTAGTCCATGGAGCGCGAGATACAGCTGCATGGTTCGCCTGTCCGCATGCCAGGCATTCACAACTGCGCGGGCTTCCTCAAATGCGGCAAGCGCCTCAGGCAGTCGTGTTTGATGGCACCTCACATCTCCCAGTGAATAGAGCGTGGTGGCTATCGTTCGCGCGTCTCCGACGCTCCTCGCCAGCTCGACTGAGCGCTCGGCATGTGCGGCCGCGTCGTCGACAGCGTGCCGCATCAGTGCTGCCTGAGCAAGATTCGCATGAGCGTCAGCCTGCCAGGGGATATCCAGATAGGCCGGTTGCGAGAAAAGCTCAAGCGCCTGGATCGTGGCTGATTCGCAAGAGGCGATATCGCCCTGATTGAGTCGCAGATAGCCGATCGTTGCAAGTGACTCCGCGATGGAGGTCTTGTCCTCCAGGGCCTCTGCGATACGCAGCGCGTTCTGCGCGGATTCTTCAGCTCTCGATGAGTCCGCGATTAGTTGGGCGAGGATCGACAGGCCCAGGCAGGCTTTCACGTATTCTCGTGACATTTCAGATGGGGTGTCGGCGACCCTGTCGATAGCCAACGTGGTCCAGCGAAGACCCTCGGTCGGATACCACCTCCGGTACCAGTAATCGGTGAGGAAGCCGGCGAGTCCAAGCGCATCGAGAAGATGCCCCTGATCGAAGAGGATCTGGAGAGCCGTCGTGAGATTGGGATACTCGAGCTCGATCGCGGATTCGAGCTCCAGTCCATGCGAGAAGTAGAGTTGAGTATCGAAGAGGTTTGGCGCCATCGATCGGACGATTTCAAGCGCCCATTGGGAAAAGTGTTTGTCGACGGTCTCACTCAGTCCCTCTGCTGCAAGGACTTCCTGGCAAAAATCACGCACCGGCTCAAGCAGACGAAACCGCCGGGTTTCTGAGTGCTCGAGTGAACCTTCCACCAATCTGCTCTCGAGCAGGATCGATATGTCCTCCTGCGTGATTTCTGCCACTCGCAAGGCCGATTCACGTGTGAATCCGCCAACAAATCTGGCCAGTCTGACAAACTTCGGCTGGATGTCGACAGGCAGAAGGTCGTAGCTCCACCGGATGGCTGCTTCCATCGACTGGTGGCGCTCCGGAGCATCACGGCGACCGACTGAAAGCAGCGGAATCCAGCTCAACGTCGTATCTGCAATTTCCTCAACTGAGAGCAATCCGACTCTCGCTCCGGCAAGTTCGAGGGCCAAGGGGATTCCATCCAGGCGCTGGCAAATCCGCGCAACGGCTTGCCAGGATTCGTTCAGATCCACTTCAGGGGCGTATTGCAGAAAGTAGTGAGCTGCCGGAGATTCCGACACACTCTGGAAGTCGGGAGGATCGTGAGCCGCTGGAAATGCGAGTGGGCCGACGACGACTATCCGCTCTCCGGTGAGTCGAAGTGGCGCAACGCGGCTGGTGACCAGGACCCGGATGAAAGGGCACGATCGAAGCAAGTGGCTAACGAGTGGAGCGGCATCCATGACTCGCTCGAAGTTGTCGAGGACGAGCAGGCGCTCTTCAAGGCTCAACCAGTCGACGATCGTTTGTTCGGCATCGGTGACTCTGCCCGGAATGTCCAGCGCCCGGGCGATTGCCAGTGGGATCAACTCAGCATGCTGAACGGCATCGAGCTCGATAAACGTGACGCCCTGCCGAAACGAAGCTTCAAGCCGGCTGGCAAGCTCCACTGCCAGGCGAGTCTTGCCAATTCCCCCTGGTCCTGTGACCGTTATGAGCCGGGAGTTGTCTCTGAGAAAGAGCGTGATGATCGATTCGACGATTTCCTCGCGCCCAACGAGCGGAGAGACAACTGCAGGGATAGTCGATCTCGCACGGGGAAGCGCATGCGTCTCTGGACTAGGTTTGTCTGGCCCGGCGGTTTTCAAGCCGTTGCACCAATTTCCCACCACCAACTTCGATGAGTATGGGTTCAGTATATGTCGCGGTTGGCCGTGGTTGCTATTCGTGGCTTGACCCGGTTGGCGATGCCCGCAACCAGCCAGAAGAAGGCAAAGGCGTCGCAGGCGGGCTCGCATGGCGGTCTTTTTGCCCGAGTTTTCCGGCTGGCCTTGACATCGACTGGCAATTCTGTACAATCGTCATCAACAACTGAAGAATTGCTCTCATCCAGAGGGGCAGAGGGACCGGCCCTGTGAAGCCCCAGCAACCTTCCGCTAGCGCGGACAGGTGCTAATTCCGACAGTGTGGACTGGAAGATGAGGGAGCGGTGGTTCTGCCGCACGCATGTGCGAACCATCTGTAGCCCCTCGCTTCCCAAGCCTGGGGCTTATTGTTCCAGTTCGTGCAAGGGCTGGCGAAATGGCAGAGTCGCTCAAGATTCGCAGTATTCAGAAACAGTTTGGGAGTGCACACGAGATGGTCTCGGCTCTCGAAGGCATCGATCTCGACGTGACTGCCGGCGAATTCGTGGCCATCGTGGGACCAAGCGGGTGCGGTAAATCGACCCTTCTGCGGCTCATTGCCGGCATCGATAACCCTACCAAGGGTCAGATTCTGCTCGGGAACCAGCCAGTCGCCAGAACCGATCCTCGCTGCGCAATCATGTTTCAGGAGCCCCGGCTCTTTCCCTGGAAGCGTGTGGCGGCAAATGTCGCGGTCGGTGCTCGCCGCACGAAGGAGAATCCTTCACCTGAGCAATGGCTGGAGCAGGTGGGGCTGCGCGGTTTTTCTCGCAGCTATCCGCATCAGCTTTCCGGTGGGATGGCCCAGCGTGTCGCCCTTGCCCGGGCCCTGATTGGCCACCCTCAGGTGCTTCTGCTGGATGAACCGTTTGGAGCGCTCGACGCGCTCACCAGATTGCAGATGCAGGACTTGCTTGCCGGAGTCTGGTCGGAGATCGGCGCGACGGTGGTGATGGTCACCCATGACATCGATGAGGCGCTCTATCTCGCAGACCGGGTTGTGATCATGAGTCCGCGGCCGGGAGAAATCGTCGAAATTATGCCGGTGCGGGCGGGTCGGCCTCGAGATCGGTCGAATCCGGAGATTACGCGAATGCGCTCGACGATCCTCCGGCATTTTGGGTTCGACGAACCATGTACCGAGTCCGCCGCTCTTTCGTACGGCTCAGCGGCGGACTAACTGGCCAGAAGCGCCAACGCAACAACGATTGCGATTCCTGCATCGACAGGTTCAACGGGAAATGTTCGGCAAATTGGTCGTTCGCAATGCAAGAAAGTGGGTAGGAAATTGGCAATGTCATCGAGATTGAATCGCCGTAACTTTATGATCGGGAGCACCGCGCTGAGCGCACTTGCGCTTGGCGGCAGGATCGCCACGCCGAAGAACGTGGCTGCCCAAGAGTCGGCCGTGCCTGACAAGATCGTGCTTGACTACGCCTACTACAACCCGAGCAGTCTTGTGCTCCGGGAGTTCGGCTGGATCGAGGAGGCCTTTGGCGAAGAAGGCACCGAGATAGAGTGGGTTCTGAGTGCAGGCAGCAACAAGGCGAATGAATTTCTGCGAGCCGACGCCATCGATCTCGGCTCGACTGCAGGTGCGGCAGCATTGCTGGCGCGGGCGAATGGTTCGGCAATCCAGACTGTCTACCTCTATTCGCAGCCCGAGTGGGCGGCGCTCGTTGCCCCGGCTGGTTCGGACATCACCTCAGTCGAGGAGCTGGCTGGCCGGTCGGTGGCCGCGACGAAAGGAACCGACCCTTACTTCTTCTTGCTGAGATCGTTGAACAGTGTTGGCCTCAGCGGCACCGACGTCGAGGTGGTGAATCTGCAGCATGCGGATGGCAAGGTCGCGCTCGAGCGAGGCGATGTCGATGCCTGGGCCGGGCTCGATCCGTACATGGCGCAGACAGAGCTGGAAGCCGGCTCAACGCTGATCTATCGGAACATCGATTTCAACAGCTGGGGATTTCTCAACGCCCGCGAGAAGTTCATCGAAGAATACCCAGACGCTATCGTCAGAATTCTGGAGCAGTACGAGCGTGCCCGGCTCTGGATACCGGAGAACCTCGAAGAGGCGATCTCCATTCTGGCGCGAGATGCGAGTCTCTCAGATGAAGTCGCGGCTCTCGAGCTGACCGAACGCACGAATCTGGATATCAGCCCTGTTCCAGGTGAGATTCAGACCGAAGTCCTGCAGGAGATCATCCCGATCTTTGAAGCCGAGGACCAGTTGCAGCCTGGCGCCGAAGCTGAAGAAGCACTTGCCACGCTCTATGCTCCTCAGTTCATCGAGCAGGTGTACACACCCGCAAGTTAGGA
>JBGTJM010000005.1:0-5828 GCA_041745115.1 Thermomicrobiales bacterium | reverse complement strand
GGACGGCAGCCGGTGCACCGGCTGCCGTCCACGACGCGCGACCGAGTAGCGGAGCTCCTGCGCACGGCCTATGCCGGTGTGAACGATACGCACGCCCAGGAATTGCTGGCTGAGCACGAGGGGATCACGATCTCCCGCACGACGCTGCATCGCATCCGACGGGAGGCAGGGATCTCGGCAGTGCGGCCACGACGGTCGCCACGCCACCGCCGACGGCGAGTGCGCAAAGCGCAGGCCGGGATGCTGATCCAGATCGATGGCAGCACCCACCACTGGCTGGGTCCCACAGCGCCACGGCTGACGTTGATTGCCGGCATCGACGATGCCACGGGCACAGTGGTAGCCGCCTGTTTCCGCGAGCAGGAAGATGCGGCAGGCTATTTCCACCTGCTGCGCCAGATGGTCGAGCAGTGGGGACGACCGCAGGCGCTCTACCACGACCGGCACAGTATTTTCGTCCGCTCGGCCAGGGATCCAGACACCCTGGCCGAACAACTGGCTGGCAGTCGCCAGCCCACACAGTTTGGCCGCGCGATGCAGCACCTGGGCATTGCCTCAGTGACCGCACGGTCACCACAGGCCAAGGGGCGCATTGAGCGCCTCTTCGGTACGCTGCAGGACCGCCTGCTGGTCGAACTCCGGCTGGCTGGGGTGCACACCCTGGAGCAGGCCAATCACTTTCTGCCCACGTTCCTGCTCCGGTTCAACGCGCGGTTTGGCGTTCCCGCCGCCGACCCTGCCCCCGCCTGGCGGCCGCTCGAACCCGATATGGACATCTGGCAGATTTGCAGTTTCGCCTATCTGCGGACCGTTGCAGCGGATGACACGATTCGGCTGGATCGTCTCCACCTCCAACTGGCGCCTCGTCCTCCCAGGCTGACCTGGGCCAGGACCACCGTCGAGGTCCGGGAACATCTCGATGGCAGTCTCTCCGCCTGGCACGCCGGTCGCCAGATCGCCGTGACTCCCGCACCCCCGGACGCCGGCCAGCTGCGCGCCAGGGGCGGACCACGCCCACCAGCTCCCGGCCACCATCCGTCGTCGGCATCACCCGATGAGGTCCCAACTGAGCCTCAGGGTCTCCGAGCGAATCGTGCCGACCCCACCCCGCCAGTACCACGATCCTCGCGCAAGTCCTGGAAACCTGCTGCAGATCATCCTTGGCGCCGGTATGCTAGAAAGCTGGAGTGACATTTTCACTGAACACTTAGGGTGACAGATTCACTGAACAACGACAGCTCAGAGATGAACCCCTTTTCAAGACGGCATTCGTTCATCGAGCAGCCAGTCGCGATTTTCTTCCACGTAAGCGGCGATGGCGCGCGGATAGAGCGAGCATTCCGCCCTGTGAACTCGACTTCCGAGCGCATCGGCGTCGTCGCCAGGCAGAATCGGAACCGTCTCTGTCATCACCACTGGCCCACTGTCATACTCGTTGTCGACCACATGCACGGTCGCTCCCGAGGTTGCCAGACCTGCCCGAAGCACCGCCTCATGGACCTTGTTGCCATAGAATCCCTTGCCAGACGCAAACGCCGCGTCTGGCAGAAGCGCTGGATGAATGTTCAGCACCCGTCCCGTCCAGCCTGCTGGCACGATCAGCTTTCGCAGAAAACCCGCCAGCAAAACAAGATGGGGGGCAAACGGCTCCATCGCGTCCCAGATTGCAAGATTGAAAGCATCATCACTCTCGAACGACCGTCGATCGATCACAAAGGCCGGAATGCTGTGCTTGACAGCGATCTCCACTCCGCGAACATTTGACCGCGAGCTGATGACTACCTCTACCCGGCCAGGCATCTTCCCTTCGTCACTCGCCTGAAGCAGGTTCTCCAGAGTCCGGCCGCTACCGGACAGCAACACCCCATACCTCATAGCAACGACCAGCACTGCGCCACCCACAGCCTCTCGGTTTCAGACCTCCCGGAGTCCTCCCTCACGGAGCACGCTGGAACATCTCCTGTGTCTTCAGCACCCACTAAGCGGCTTCGATTCCATTCTTCACCTTTACGCACCTACACCCTCCATCTATACTGCCCAGTAGTCACAGAGTACGCCTTGCAGCAACAACCCGCAGGTTGCGGTAGGGAAGGTATTGGCGCAGATGGTTCGCCGCATCCGGCCATCGGCTGAATTGCATGGAAGCTGAAAACACCCCGCAAACCGAAACCGTTCTCCCTGCATTTTCGCCCGAACCGGCGACTCTTCAACCAGCCTTCTCTGCCTTCCTGATCGACGAAGTCGACGACTGGGGTCGTAGAAGGCTGGTTGCCGTTATCAGTTGCCACTCCGACTCTGAACAATCTCAACAACTGGCGAAATCAATCGTCGATGAAGTCGGCCGAACCTTCTTCGCTTCATCGCTGGCCACTATTGAACAGGCAATCATCAAATCCGTCGAGATCATCCCCAACGATAGCGAAAGTCATTTCGGCTTCGCAGTGGGCGGTCTCGAAGAGAGTCATCTGGTCCTGGCAGTTTCCAGCCCGGCACTCGCAGTTCTGGAGCAGGACGGAAACCGGGTCCACTTGCCAACGCTGGAAGCGTTTCGCGGCCATGGCTCGTCAACTGCCACGAAAACAACCCTCATCGAAACCGATCTGGCCAGCGACGACAAAGTTGCATTGATTGCGCCCAGGCAATCGCCAAATCGCTCATTCGATTCGCCCAAAAGCTTCACGCTTGAAGCGGTCGAATTATCAGCAGGCGCCGAAGGAGCCTACGTTTGGCTCGACGTCGCAACACCCGAGTCTGCCGAGTCTTCTCCACCCCATCAACCGGTCGTCAAAATCATCTCCGCGCCACTGTATGTTCGAGACGCGACGGCTCCGCTGGAACATGCCTGGCGTCAGCAAACGGTCCGCAGCTCGGGCCTTTTTCAGCGCCCGCCTGGTTCGGATTCGCTCCGACGATACCGCGCTACGGGAAACCGGCGATTGCCCGATTCGATGCGATCACGTTTGCCGCGTGGTGTCCCGCCCTGGAAAGCCATTACGGCCTTGCTCCTCCTGGTGGTTATTCTGATTTCGGCAGGGATGGTCGCTGCACAACGCCGACCTGCCTCTGTGGGCCTTCAACCAGAACAGTTGACGGAGTATGCAGGCGGCATCGCCAGCGCGATTGAAGCTGACGACGAAGATCTTGTAACGGCGCTTATGCCCGGTGCTGAAACCCTGCTTGCCCAGGCAGAGAGCTCCGATCTGACACCCGTTCAAATTGCGCCGCTGCGCCTCCAGGTTATCGCTGCCAACGACTTCGTTGACGACACCCTTCGTATGTCAAATCCCTATCGCGTTGGCGCTCTGCCTGCTGAGTTCGACGAATTCGATGCGCGTATTGTCGAAGCGGCGGGCCGCCTGTACATCATCGCCGGAGACCTCTACATTCTCGACGTCGCAGCACGCAGCCTCATCCCGGCGCCTGAGCTTTCCGACGGTGCAACGGGCCAGTTCTTCAACGGTGGCGGCGATATCTCCACCCTCGTTTTGGCCGGTCGGGATGGCACGATCTTCGCTGGCGATTCCGTTGGCGGGTCCCTACTGGTTCCTGCATCATGGCCCGCGGGACTCGATCTGGAAACCGCCCACTCCAGCGTCTACCGCAGCCGCCTCTATCTGTTGAACCGTGAGGAAGGCACCCTGCTCCTTATTGATCCTGAGACCCGCCAGACCACCCGATGGTTGTCGGCTTCGAGTGACGCGCTCCCCGCAGAACCGGTAGGCATGGCGATCGACGGAATGATTCACGTCCTCTACCCCACTGGAAACCTCTACTCGCTTTCCGATGGCAACGTCATCACCACAGCCTCGACCCGGCTATCAGGCATCTTGAGCGACCCCGTTGGAATGACCATCGGCGATCCGTCAAACCGGCTGTACATCGCCGATCTGGCGGCGCCAGAGGGTCGCGTGATCGCGTTTGACCGCGCCAACGGCACAACCGTGATCATGCACCTGGGCCCCGACGAGCTCGGCCAGCTGGATAGTCCTGTTCATCAGTCGTTCCCGGAAATGCGCAGTATGCTGGTCAGCGAAGGCCGTGGATCAGTCTTCTGGATCGCTGAAGGGGCGATCTGGACCGCTCAGCTCCCGCTAGACGATGAATCGACCGATCAGGACACCTGATCGGTCGATTGATTCACCAAATGCGCAACGGCTATTTCGCGAAGAAGAGCTTGTTGAGCTCGATGAAGCCGTTCCACTGCTCCGGAACATCGTCTTCGAAGAAGATCGCTTCCACCGGACAGACTTCAGCGCAGACTCCACAATCGATACACTCATCAGGATCGATGAAGTACTGATCGGCCTCGTCCTTGGAGTGGATACAGTCGACCGGGCAAACTTCGACGCACGACGCGTCTTTTGTCCCGATGCACGGCTGCGTAATGACATACGTCATTGCAAATCCTCCTTCCCAAATCTGGGAAGCATGCATACGCTGTGCTCTGGACCCGCTTGCACCCGAGTGAACGCTCGTCGACGACGAACTTGCAGGCAGCACGAGTATACAATCGTCAGCATGTATAGCAACCATCGACGGACGGTTGATCACCAGGTCCTCGAAACAGCACCTCTCGAATTGCAGGCACAAACACTGCACTGGCTCGGCTCTTGACTGAGAAAGAACGGAAATGACGATTCAACTGCGCTGCGAGCATTGCGGTTCGGGCCACCATCCTGTTACAGCCTGGCGATGCGAGGAGTGCCACGGCCCCCTCTCGTCGCGATTTCCCGACGCTTTCTCACGGTCTGACATTCGCGCCGAAAGCAACTTTGTCTGGCGTTACGCGGCGACGCTCTCAGGCATTGAGCCAATCGGTGGGTTCGACGAGCTCGAAACGCCACTCACTTCATTGTCGGTGAATGGGTCAAACGTGCTCGCCAAGCTCGACTTTCTGACGCCATCTGGTTCCTACAAGGACAGAGGATTCGCAGTCCTGCTTTCAGCGCTCAGGCAGAGCGGCGTGGTCCACGTGGTCGAAGATTCCTCCGGGAACGCCGCCGCTTCGATTGCCGCATATGCAGCGAGGCTCGGCATGCGCTGCCAGGTTTTCGCTCCTGCTGCTGCGTCACCCGGAAAACTGGTCCAGGCGGCTGCATACGGTGCAGATGTTCGACGAGTTGAAGGAAGCCGGGCCGACGTCGCGTCTGCCGCCGAAGAGCAGCACCGCTCAGATGGCAGCGTCGTCTATGCCTCCCACAACTGGCATCCACTGTTTATCGCAGGAGTCGGTACCTGGGCACTTGCCGTTTGGGAACAAATGGGCTGTCGGGCACCCGACAACGTGATTGTGCCAACGGGATCGGGCAGCCTCGTTCTTGGTGCATTTCGGGCCTTCAACATGCTGATGAACAGCGGGGAAATCCAGGCCCTGCCAAGGATCTTCGCTGCGCAACCCTCGGCCTGCGCACCAATTGCCGGCGCTTTAGACGGCGAAGCGAATCTCAGCTGCGAACACACGATCGCTGAAGGAGCCAGAATCGCCAGACCCGTCAGATTGCCCGACATCGTGGCCGCCCTCTCCGAATCCAGAGGAGCCGCCGTTGCGGTCCCGGAAGATGCGATCAAACGAGGCCTGCGCACCGCCAACCGCCAGGGTATCTACATCGAGCCAACATCGGCCCTGGCTGTTGCCGCAGCCGAATCGCTGCTCGAGCGCGGCGTGATTTCAGAGGCGGAATCGACCGTCATGGTTTTGACTGGGAGTGGCCTCAAAGCCACGGAGCTGATGCATCATCTGCTCAACGAAGCCCCATCGCCTCCTCAAAACATCACCTCGGCGGAAGGGTAGCCTCGCTGTACAGTTCATCCTCGCGCAGTGGACGCTG
>JBGTJM010000004.1:0-20794 GCA_041745115.1 Thermomicrobiales bacterium | reverse complement strand
CCCTGGAGAACGTGCCCCATCCATTTCGCATACTGCATTGGGAGTGACTGGTCGAGACCGTAGGCTTTGCGAATGGCTTCGCGTTGTTCCTCGCTGATTCTTTGCTCGGTGCCAATCGCAATGAGCGTCGCATCGCCGGGGATGGCGTGGATCAGGGAAAACACGAGAATAGAGACCCCGAACAGAACGGGGATGAGCAGAAGAAGTCGCCTCAGGAGGTAACGGCCCATCTGGTTTTCTCGTGCTAGCTGCTATATGGGCGAAGGCCGCGAGCGAGAAACTCTAGCTCGCGGCGCTTCAACGATCGAACTGATCGACGAATCTTTAGGACTAAACGTCCAGCCAGACTTCGCGAACCTTGAGGTTCGAGCCGGTCGGAATGTGCTCAAAGCCCATGACAAAGGTCTTCATCGCCTCGAACTGCTGGCCGATGTAGAGATTGACCCACGGTAGCTCTTCGAGCAGGATTTCCTGGATGCGGCGGTAAGAAGCTGCACGCTCCTCGAGGTCTGTTGCGGCTGCACCCTGGGCAATGAGCTCGTCGACTTCGGCATTGCTGTACCCGACGAAGTTGCCGTTCTCACCGGTGCGGAAATTGTCGAGGAAGACACTGCCCGGATCGACCCATCCGCTTGTTCCCGTGACGGCCAGGTCGAAGTCGTTGTCGACGTAGACCGTCTGACCCATCGTGCCGGTATCAAGCAAGTTCATTTCGGCTTCGATGCCGATCTGCTTGAGCTGCTCCTGAACCACGATTGCTGAGTTCGCGAGGAAGCCGTACTCGGCCCAACCGGTGATGGTTGTGTCGAAACCATCCGGGAAGCCTGCTTCGGCGAGAAGCGCCATAGCACCCTCGATGTCCGGTCCCGGCGGCTCTGGTCGCTCCAGTGCCGCCCAGTGGCCCTGTGCCAGAACGACATCGGTGGCGGTACCGAAGCCAAAGAGAGAAGCGTCGATGATGGGCCCGCGGTCGACGGCAATTGCAATTGCCTGCCGGACACGAACGTCCGTGAATGGCTCGCGGGTGAGGTTGATGCCGATCATGCGAATCTGTGAAATCGCGTCGCCAGCGAGCTTGATGCTTTCGTCGGCTTCAAGAAGCTCGATGTCCTGCGATGGCACGTACTCGATGAAGTCGACCGTGCCCTGAACCAGTGCAGCCGTGCGAGATGTGTCAGTTGCTGCAATGAGGAGCTCGACGCCTTCGAGATAGGGAAGCGGCGCCTCGAAGTAGTCCTCAAAGCGCTCAAGCGTGACCTGGGTGTTCGGCACGTAGTCAATGAACCGGAAAGGACCGGAGCCGACAGCAACCTGAGTCAAGTCGCCGTGCTCTTCGATCACTTCCGGCGGGAAGATGATGCAGCTGGCACCAGCGAGGTTCGACAGTAGAGAAGCATCCGGAGCGCTGAGGTTGAGAATCGCGGTGTACTCATCGGCGGCCTCGAACGACTCGACCGAAGCCAGGTCGGCAGCGCTTGGGGAAGCAGTCTCAGGGTTTACCAGCCGCTCCAGGCTATAGACAACGTCCGCAGCCTGTACTTCCCGGCCGTTGTGGAACATCACACCCTGGTGCAGATTGAAGGTGTATGTGAGGCCATCCTCTGAAATGTCCCAGGACTCCGCGAGCTCCGGAGCGACGGACATGTCCGGCTCGATCTTGGTCAGGCGGCTGTAGATGTGCTCAACCACGTGCCAGGCGGCAGTCAGGGACTGCAGCTGGGTGTCCAGTGCGCCGGGATCGGACTGCATTCCCATGCGGAGAATGCCGCCCGGTCGTGGCTCGGCGTCCTGGGCCAGGCTACGCTGGGCCGGTCGGATCGTCGGAGTCATGGCAAACGCGCCAGCAGCAGCGGCGCCAGCGACAGCGGCACGACCAACTGTCTGACGGCGTGTCAGTTTGCCATCCAGAATCTGTCGAAAATAATGCTCGAACATGTCGCCGTGTCCGGCACCCTGTTGCACGCGATCTCGTTTTCGCATTGTGTTGCTCCCTGATTATTCGCCATGCCACGATTTTCGGCGGAGGTGCACAGCGACGTGCTCTCGAATCGCGGCAAGCGGTACGAATAGCGCGGGCCGAGCGGCCCGTTTCGATAATCGGCATCAGCCGAGATAGAGCGAGTATAGGTTACGGCAGGGCACTTCTCAAACATTCGGGTCAGTACACTGTTCGGCGAGTTGCTGCCATTCGGGTACCATCAGGCGAATCTTGACGGCTCGACTCACTCGTACCCACAAACGATTCACAGAACCGAACGGTTCTTATTCAAAGGAACAACCGTGCGGCCTCGTTTTGTAACAGCAACTCGATACGTCACCCCCCTGCGAGAAGGCGGGTCGCTGCCTGCGATTGTGGAAGCTGACGACGACGGACTCTACGTCGCGAAGTTTCGGGGCGCTGGACAGGGCCCGAAGGTGCTGATCGCGGAGCTGGTCGCGGGTGAACTCGGCAGAACATTGCGGCTTCCGATACCGGAGATTGTGTTTCTCGATGTCGACCCGGTGCTGAGCAAAGCCGAGCCCGATCCAGAAATTCAGGATTTGCTCAAATCAAGCGGTGGTCTGAATATCGGTATCGACTATCTGCCCGGTTCACTGGCATTTGTGGCTGGATCGGATCTGGAGATCGATCCCGTGTTCGCAGCAGAGGTGATCTGGTTCGACGCGCTCATCATGAATGTAGACCGAACTCCAAGAAACCCCAATATGCTGATCTGGCATGGGGCTCCATGGCTGATCGATCATGGGGCGTCGATTTACATCCATCATGGAACGCCTGGTTTTTCGGCAAGAGCGGGAGAGCCCTTCCGTTCGATCGCGGATCACGTTCTTCTGCCATTTGCGAGCTCAATTGAGCTTGTGGCGGACGACATGGCCCTGCGATGCTCACCTGATAATCTGGAAGAGATCGTTTCTCTCATCCCTGATTCGTGGCTGGATGTATCAGATTCGCCTGGCGCGGCCTCTGCTCGATTGGAGTATCTGGAGTTTTTCCGGCTCCGGCTCGAGGCACAGCGTGGGTTTGTTGAGGAGGCCGAACGTGCTCGAGCGCGCAGCGTATGAGTATGTGCTCCTGCGCATAGTCCCAAGGGTCGAGCGGGGGGAGAGTATCAATGCCGGGGTTGTCCTCATTTGTCGGGCCCACCGTTTTCTGCAAGCCGAAGTTGTTCTCGATCGAAGCCGGCTTCATGCCCTGTTTCCCCAAATGCGTTCGGAAGAGGTCGATGAGCTCGAGAGACAGCTCGATCTCATTTGCCTGATTGCCAGCGGAGACCCATCGTCAGGGCCGATTGCCGAGCTGGAGCTGGCGGAGCGATGGCACTGGCTCACGGCTCCAGCGAGCACGATGATTCAACCTTCTCCAATCCATACCGGCCTGTGTGTGGACCCGGAAAAGGAGCTTGCCCAGTTGTTTCGCTCTATGGTCATGACCGAAGCAGTTCCAAACCACGCCGAGCGCCAGTAGAATCAGAGAGGAACGAAAGGTCCGCGAAGGAAATGGTTGTGATGGTCGACAACGAGCTCGACTCGAGAGTCATGAGGGATAGCCCGCAACCACTCCCCTTGTTGCGTGGCGTTCGCATCGAGTCGGCATTTTCACGAGGGCGCTCTCGACCGATTGTGGTGGAAACGGAGTGCGAGGAGCGATATGTGGTCAAGCTTTCGGACACCCCGACTGCGACGCGCAGGCTCATTGCAGAAGTGATCGCTGGAACTATTGGGGTGGCCCTTGGGCTACCGATACCGCGATTCGCATTGATCGAAATGGACCCGGAGATCGACACTGATCCACTCGAAGAGTCAAGCAGAGAGAAGTTCGAAGGATCGACCGCTATCCAGTTTGGTTCGCTGTTCGTGCCCGACGCAGTCAGTATGCGACGAAAGCCGCACTACAAGATCGATCCTGAGGTGGCTGCCCAGATCGTCTGGTTCGATGCTTTGGTCCTGAATACAGACAGAATGATGCGCAATCCGAATTTGCTTGTTGAGGGCGAAGAACTGTGGCTTATCGACAATGACTCGGCGTTCAGCATTCATCATCAATGGGCCACTCCCCGAAAGCGGCGTGAACTTTCAATTACGCCAGCCAACGGGTTGCTCTGGTGGCGCATCGAGGAGCACGTGCTGCTTTCCGTCTGTGCTCCGGTCGCAGAAGTTGGCGATGCACTAGCGGCCAGAATCGACGAGTCTGTTTTCCAGACGGCGATAGATGCTGTGCCGCAGGTGTGGATCGACGCAGGATTCCCGGAGGGGAGCGTGACCGAACCTCGTGAGGACTATGCCCGGATTCTGATGAACAGGTTGGAGTATCGCCGAGAGTTCGAGGAGCACTCGGACTTTCTCAGGCACTACGGATACTGCGGAGAACGCAAACGCTAATTATTCGCCGCTACTTATTCAGCGACGTCGAAGGTTTCGACCATCCCACCGAGGGCGTGAGGATCGTTGTTGTGATTCGGGTCGGGCATCCAGCAAACGATCGCGAACGAACCGGGCTCGACTGTGGTTACGATCCACTGGACCGTGCCAGGAGACTGTGTACCGGCATAGGTTGCAGTCAGATAGAACGCAAAATCGTCTGGCAGCCCAATCGAACTATCAATCTCGGAGTTTTCGGAAGCGGCCAGAAACGCACTGAACTGCTCATTCGTGGCGGGATGGGACAGTTGCACAAACTCGACGAAATGAGGCTGACTGCTCGCATTCACGATCCTGATGACGTGTGTTCCGGCTGAGAGCTCACCTTCGACATCGAATCTGAAGTGCTCTCCGACATCTATCTGGGTGATGGTGATCGAGGACTCTGGTTCTGGCAGAATTCCGGGAGGCTGGCCTGTAACGGTAAACCCGAGCGCATTCGGCTCAAAGTCATCTGCCCAGACGGCCCAATTGCCGGGAGTGAAGTCGAAAATACCCTGGGCAACTCCACCTGCGACCGGTGAGATTCCTCCGGAAAGGGTCAATCCATAAAGCCAGGAAACGTCAATCGCGACGTTTTCGATATCGTGAACGGCCGTTCCGTCTGACGGAAGTTCTCCGCGCTCGGCGGCGGCGGCCTCGAGCCGGCTGTTCAGGTCGTCTATTGACCAATCATCAGGCAAGCGGACAAAGGCAGCGGTGCCGAAGTCCTGGTCACCTTCGTATGATGCGGTAACCAGATATCGGCCAGCGGGAAACTCGACGGGCATCGACCAGCCGCTATCCGTTACGTCAATATTCAGTTCGGGAAGTCCAAGCTGCACGCCAGTCAGGATTGGGTTTTCGGTTTGCGCACCAGCATGCGCAGGCACAGATAGACCAAGCGCTACGAGGGCGATGAGAAAGAGTCGGTTCATAGTGCGGGCACTCCATACGACGGGCACGGAATCGATTCGGGCATGCTATCACTTGCGATCAAGTTGACGTGAAAGTACGTTGCAATGGTTCGTGAAGGGTGAAAGCTGAATCGCGGAGCGTTTCACCCAGGACAGTCGCGATGCCGAACCCATCCTGGATCCTGGTTAGCTCGGCAAAGCCTCGAAACGGCCCGAGGGCCGAGCGATCACCCTTCCAGGAGCAAGCTGGTGGGATCTTCGACCAGCTCCTTGATACGTACCAGGAACCGGACAGCATCACTCCCATCGACAATCCGGTGATCGTAGGAGAGGGCGACGTACATCATCGGGCGGATCACGATTTCGTCCGCGATGGCGACAGGCCGTTTCTGAATGGTGTGCATCCCGAGAATGCCGACCTGCGGCGCATTCAGAATAGGGGTGGACATAAGCGATCCATAAACACCGCCGTTGGTGATCGTGAAGGTGCCGCCGGTGAGCTCTGGCAGTGTGAGGGAGCCATCGCGCGCGCGCGTGGCGAGATCGACGATTTCCTTTTCGATCTGGGCGAAGTTCAGTTTGTCGGCATCGCGGATGATGGGCACGACCAGACCTTCGTCGACACCAACTGCAATTCCGATGTCGTAGTACTTCTTGTAGACGATTTCGTTGCCCTGAATCTCGGCGTTAACGTTCGGAAATGCCTTGAGGGCACCAATAGCTGCCTTTGTGAAGAACGACATGAACCCGAGCCCGACACCATGGCGCTCTTTGAAAGCATCTTTTCTGGCTGTACGAAGCTCCATAACGGCGGTCATGTCGATCTCATTGAAGGTGGTGAGCATCGCCGCGCTGTGCTGTGCTTCGAGGAGGCGGGACGCGATGGTCTGACGGCGACGCGACATGCGCACTCGTTCTTCAGGGCGACCACTCACGTCTGGCCTGGTGCCAGGCGTCTCGGCTGGCTTCGTCGTTTGCGCAGCCTGCGGCTTCGCGGCTGAGTCGGGCAGTTGGGCAGGGGGAGCTGGTGACGCAGCGGCCAACACATCTTCCCTGGTTACCCGACCGCCTGGGCCGGTGCCGGCAATGCTGGAAAGCTGAACGTTGTGCTCCTCGGCGAGTCTGCGAACAGCAGGGGCCGCTCTGCCGGCAGCATCAACCGCAGGGATTTCAGGAGTTTCCGCCGGGCTTTCGACCGGGGCTGGCGGTTCTGGCTGGGCCGGAGGATCCGATGGCGGAGCATCTGAACCGTTCGACTTGACGGTGGATGCGCCCTCGGCAATCAAGCCGAGCACCTCGCCGACGACCACTACGTCCCCTTCTGAACGAGCGATATTGCTGAGGACACCGTCCTCTGTTGCGGCGACATCGAGATTGACTTTGTCTGTTTCAAGCTCGAGCAGGGTTTCGCCCCTGCTGACAGCATCGCCTTCGGCCTTAAGCCATTGACCAACGACCGCGTCGACGAGCGATTCGCCCAAAGGCGGAACCGTGATCTCCACCGGCATGTTTCTCAGCTCCTGCTTTTCGTTGTTCGATTCGTCGTCGACTCAGCGACCGACTTACCATTCGATCCGTTTACCGGAGTGCTTCGAGATGTTTTGGAGGAACGTGTGCGGGTCGCTGCCTGTTTGGGAGCGTCAGCAAATGCTGCCGCAACGATACGCGCCTGCTCCAGGGAATGAAGCTGCGCTGCTCCTTCTGCGGGACTCGCTCGCTCTGGCCGGCCGACATAATTCACCTCGGTCCCATCGAGCATTTCGCGCAGGCGGGGTTCCATGAACGTCCAGGCACCCATGTTGCGTGGTTCCTCCTGAAGCCAGGTGTACTCCACTGCTTTGGGATAGCGGTCGAGCACCTGCTGGATGGCAGTCCGCTGGAATGGGGCAAGCTGCTCAATGCGTACGACTGCAACATTCTCAGCCGCTTCGCGAAGATCGCTGGATTCAAGGTCTATGGCGACTTTGCCGCTACACAACACCACTCTCGTGACTTTCTCCGGTTCCTTTGATCTGACTAGATCGTCGAGGACAGGCTGGAATCTCCCGGAGGTGAAGTCACTGATCGGACTGGCCGCTGCTGGATTTCGGAGGAGGCTTTTCGGAGTCATCAGAGCCAAAGGCCGCGGATCTGAGTCGAGCCGCAGCGCCTGGCGGCGGAGCAGGTGAAAGTACTGAGCGGAGGATGTGCAGTTTGCGACGCGCAGATTGTCCTGCGCTGACAGCTGGAGGAAACGCTCCAGTCTTGCGGATGAGTGTTCAGGACCCTGACCTTCATAACCGTGCGGGAGGAGCAAAACGAGTGACGGGTTGACCTGCCATTTGGAACGAGCAGCGCTAATGAACTGATCGATCATGACCTGAGCGCCGTTCGCGAAATCGCCAAACTGGGCTTCCCAGATCACCAGTCTTCCAGGAGCCTGGACGCTGTACCCATACTCGAAACCAACGGCGGCTGCTTCCGAAAGCGGACTGTTGTACACGGCGAAGGAAGCAGCGGCTCCCGGAATATGGGCCAGCGGCACGTGCCGCTGACCAGTGGCTGGATCGTGCAACACGAGGTGACGCTGGCTGAACGTGCCGCGTTCTGCATCCTGACCAGTGAGACGGATTGGTACGCCATCGGTGAGTATTGCAGCAAAGGCGATCGATTCCGCGTGAGCCCAGTCGATCATCGGGGTCGATTGATCGAGGATCCTGGCGCGTCGATCCCACTGCCGCCCAAGTTTCTGGCTCAGACTAAAGCCTTCCGGAGTGGCATGAATTGATTCGTGGAAAACCCTGACCTGTTCTGGCGAAAGGCCGGTCTCGACCTCGGCACGGGGTCCTGGTTTTGGCGGGTCTGGCTCTGGGGAGACGGCTCCGTCCGTCACAGACCGGCGGACACCGGCAAGATGATCGATCGCAGCTTGAAGCATCGCATCGGGCTCGTCCTGTGTGACCGTCCCGTCTTCGATGAGCCGGCTCGCGAAGATTTCTCGGACAGTAGGATGTTTGTCGATGATCTGGTACATCGCAGGCTGGGTGAACGAGGGCTCGTCGCCTTCGTTATGACCCCACCGTCGATAACCAACCAGATCGACCAGGAAATCCTTGCCAAACGCTTCCCGGTACTCGATTGCCATACGCACGGCCAGCAGGCAGGCTTCAGGCTCGTCTGCATTGACGTGGACGACAGGAATCTCGAACCCCTTGGCAAGATCGCCGGCATACAGCGTTGATCGGGAGTCCCGGGGGATTGTGGTGAAGCCGATCTGGTTGTTGACAATGATGTGAATTGTGCCGCCCGTCGTATATCCTGGCAGCGCCGAGAGATTGAGCGTTTCTGCGACGACACCCTGACCCGGAAATGCAGCGTCGCCGTGGATCAGAATGGACATGCTCGCCTTGTTGTCTCGAACAGGCCAGCCAGGCTGGTCGCAGACATCCTGCGATGCGCGAACCATTCCTTCCACAACTGGATTGACTGCTTCGAGATGGCTGGGATTGGGTGCGAGGGCCATTGGTACCTCGACCATCAGACCCTGCTGACCCCTGAGCAACCGCGCGCCCAGGTGGTACTTGACATCACCTGAGAATTCCTGGGCGGGATCAGCATCGCTTCCGACGGGCGGCTTGGTCCAGCGTGCGCCCTCGAAAGCAGCAACGATTTCCGCATATGGTTTTCCAAGGACGTGCGTCATGACGTTCAGGCGGCCACGATGGGCCATGCCGGTGATAATTTCGCGAACTCCATGGGAAGCAGCGTTGTTCACGATTTCGTCGAGCATGGGAACAAGGATGTCGTTCCCTTCAAGCGAGAATCGCTTCTGGCCCAGATAGGTCTGGTGCAGGAACTTTTCGAAAGCCTCCACGTCCGTTATGCGACGCAGAAGTGCTCGGCGAGCCGACCGCTCCATCTCAATTGCGAAGCGACCGGTTTCGACTGCTTCGACGAGCCACCGTCGCTCCTCTGGTTCATGGACGTGGTCGAAATCGAATCCGACCGCTCCACAGTAGATCGAGCGCAGATGCTGAATCGCCTCGAAGGCCGAAGCCGCGCCTTTGGCTGCGGGCCCGCCGACGATCGAAGCCGGCAGGGTGGACAGCACTGAATCGGAGATACCGTGGGTTGACGGTTCGAGATCGGGGGATCCAGGTGGAGGCTGGCCCAGCGGATCGATGCTTGCCGCAAGGTGACCGTACTCACGAATCGAGTTGGCGAGGGCCGCAGCGCCGACAATCGCGTCGACACTGGCCGTTCGTTGCTCGACCAATGCTGATCGAGCTTCGGCGCTTTTCGCTGAACCGTTGGTTGATAGCTGGTTTGGCGAGAAATTGCTGAAGTAGCTCTGCCATTCCGGAGTGAGGGATTCGGGATTGGCGAGGTAGCGATCGTAGAGATCGAGCACGTATCCGGCGTTTGGGCCGTGAAATGCATCCAGATCGGTCATCGTCGCGATACCTCGTTAAATGATGTGACTGCCTGGGAGCCGGACTGACCGGTTGCTCAGGCACTGCGGCGCCGAGCCGTTTAAGCGCTGTGTCGGAGTACAAATACTCCGCAAGACGGTCGGGGATTCGGACCACCCTAGTACTACAGGAATAGTACAACCTTGCTCAAACTGCCGCTTGAATGGCTGGTTCGTCATCAGAATGATTTTGCTGTAGCGGTGTTGCAATCCTGCAACGGGATGCTTCAGAACGATACGCTCTCCGCGCAGTGGTCAACGTAGACTTCTGGTATCGGAGATGTGAGACTGCGGAGGTGGTTCCCCGGTAAGATCTCCCTTGGTGATTTCACGTGGCAGCTCTTTCTCGAACACGGCTTAAAGCAAATATGGCTGGCCAAGCCAGTCGATTTGTGTGCTTGATGATTGTCGCCGGGTTTCTGCTGTTTCCTGCTACTTGCAGCGAGGCCAGCGGGCCACATTCCATTTTCGCGTCGCCGGGGGATGCGGTTGCGATGTCGCACAACGGTCACGAAGATCATCATCATCACGGTAACCAGATACTCGAGCATGCTGCAGGCTCCGAAGCGGATGTAGTGCTGACCATCGATTTTACAGATGTCTTACCAGATGCCGTGGTACTTCAACTCACGAATGACAATGAAACTGGCGCAACCAGGGTTCGAGATGTACCTGAAACTGATTCAGCGGCACTCGTCGCGGTTCAAGCCGTGCTCGTTCAGGACAACGGTCCCGACGAAACATCGGACCTTGCAGTAGGTTCTGCCGATGCACTGATGCTTACCGGGTTCTCCTCCAGTCCGGAATTGCCGCCGCCTCGATAACCTCTGGCGATTCAACAGTCCGGTTGTTTTTCAGATCAGTGTGAGTTGGGGTTGTCTATGACTCCTTCCCCGATGAAAGGCGCACGATGACGCGTGTGAGACGTCTGCTACCCGGTCTGGCGGCGATGGCAGTTGCTGCTGTCGTTCTGGCCGGTTGTATCCGAGACGATCCGTATCAATTCAAGGGCGGTTTGTTCGAACCTGCGGCGGCAGCTGCGCCGATCGAACTCACCGACCAGCATGGGAATCCCTTCTCGCTTTCGGCAATGAATGGGGAAGTGGTGTTGGTCTACTTTGGCTATACGACCTGTCCCGACCTGTGTCCGACGACTCTGAGCGATTTCACCGCAGTAAAGACGATGCTGGGTGATGACGCTGAGAACGTTCGATTCGTGATGGTCACCGTGGACCCTGAGCGAGACACCGGAGAGCGCCTGGCGCAATACCTCGCGTTTTTCGACGACGAGTTTGTCGGTCTGCACGGTGAGGTCGAGGAAATCGAGGCAGTCAAGAACGGTTATGGCGTGATTGCGAACAAGGTCGAGTATCCAGACTCAGCAACCGGGTATCTCGTCGATCACACATCGTTGATCTATGTCATCGATCGAGATGGCAATTTGCTGCTGACCTACCCATACGGTTTCGATCCAGAAAGTATTGCCGAGGACATCCGTCACCTTGTTTGACGGACGGCAGAGGAGATAAACGTTGAACAAGAAGACATTCCAGGTGTTTGCAATGATCCTGGCGTTCGCGATGACGGCGGTCGCGGCAATGCCGGTCTCAGCGCATGACGATGAGGAAGCCGCAGCTTCGCCGGAGGCGTCGCCCAAGGCGATGGCCACTGGTGCTGCGTACATGACCATTTCGAATAGTGGCGATGTAGCTGATCGACTGGTGAGTGCCAGCACGGAGATGGCCGAAAGCATCGAACTACACACCACCTTCGACGATGGCGGAGTGATGAAGATGCAGCCGTTGGAGGACGGAATCGAGATCCCAGCAGGCGAGCAGGTCGAGCTCCAGCCGGGTGGCCTGCATGTGATGCTGATAGGACTGGCGGGTGATCTGGTGCCTGGATCGAGCTACACGCTCACACTCGAGTTTGCCGAAGCCGGAACGGTGGATGTTGAGGTGCCCGTCTTCGCGAATTCTGATGACGCGATGGCAGCGGAGGCACTGCCAGCAGTTGTTGCTGGGGATATCTCAGTCGAAGGTGCCTGGTCTCGCCAGGCTCCGGGCTTGGCCGATGGATCCGGCATGCACGCAGATGGCACTCCTGCAGCGGGAGAAGGCGAAATGCACGGAGCGGAAACGTCGACGAAAGGTGAGCATGGTGGCGGCGGTATGGGAGCTGCCTACATGGTCATCACCAATCGCGGGGCAGAAGCCGATCGACTGGTGGGCGGATCGACGGCTGTCGCGGACGTGGTTGAGATTCATGAAATCGTCGAGGCGGGCGGCGTGATGGAAATGCGACCGCTCGGCGAAGGCCTTGAGATTGGGGCAGATTCCACAGTGACTCTCGAACCGGGTGGATACCACGTGATGCTGATCGGACTCACGCAGGATTTGACTGCAGGAGAGAGCTACGAACTGACGCTGGTCTTCGAGCATGCCGGCGAGGTCGTCGTGACCGTAGCGATCGGTATGGGCAATGAGGCGCCCGCGGAAGCTGTCGACGAGGCGGTGACGGCCGGGGATCTGATCATCTCCGATGTATGGTCGCGTGCAGCGCCATCGATGAGCTAATCGCTTGTCCGGGAGACGATGGTTGTTGCCATCGTCTCCATGGAGTTTCTTTCGAATGATGGAACATACTGATTTCGTTGCAGAACCAGCAGCTGGTGGCCGCTGGAGATATGGGCTTTTTCTCCTGGCGCTGGCCGCACTGGGATTCATTGTCACCGTGCTGCTCATCAATGTGCTGGATCGGGATCAGGGAGAGGGCCCAGGACTGGTGTTTGTGATCGACGAGGGGAGCAAGAGCCGAGTTCTGCCAGAACTCGAATCGGCGGTGACGATTCCCACGGACATTCGGTTCGAGCGTGGAGATACGGCCAAGATCACGATTGTCAACAATGATGACGTCACGCATCGGGCGGGGCCGTTTCTCGTGGCGGCAGGCCAGACTTACGTGCAGCGGTTCGATCAGCCGGGGAGCTATCCGATCGCTTGCTCTGTCGACCCTGCTGAATCCGTAGTCGTAACTGTCGAGGCATGAATATGAGACCACGTTGGCCGATTTCAATTGTTTCGATGCTCATGGTTAGCCTTGTGCTCGCTTCGTGCGGCGGTTCGAGCAATGACCCCTCGTTTGGCATTGTCGACTGGCCCGGAGATGCTGCAGATGTCGGGGCACAGCCAGGTCAGATGGCACCCAACTTCCGTCTGGAGCTCGCAGACGGTGGCGAAGTGGAGCTGGCTGAGGAATTGGGTACTCCCATTCTGCTGAATTTCTTCGCGTCGTGGTGCACCAATTGTCGGGAGGAGATGGCGGCGCTCGATGCGGTTGCGGGTGATGATGTGCGGGTCATTGGCATCGATTTTCAGGAGTCCGAGGATACGGTTCTGAAACTGGCGGAGGAAACGGGGGCAACGTTCCCGATGGGCCTTGACCGCAACGGGAAGGTGAGTCGAGAGTATCGTGCAACCAGTCTGCCGGTGACGTTGCTGATCGCGGCCGATGGGCGCGTCCTTGAGCACGTGCGCGGGCCTGTTGATGGTGAGCGACTCGATGAGCTGGTCGCCCTGGCGTATGCGTCTGGAGAATCATGATGGGCGTCGTGCTCGACGATCACCATGCTGGGCTGCCATCGGACGCTGCCCGCGCTTCGGGACGAAGAGAATTCGTCATTGCCGTCAGAACGCTTGGGATCGTGCTCTTTTTGCTGGCTCTTGTGCTATTGGTTGTTTCCGCGCTGGGTGCGCTATTCGATCAGCCTGAGCTCGCCGGCGATGTCGTCGCTCTGGCGATTCCTGCCTTCGTGGCAGGCGTATTCTCGATCCTCTCCCCCTGCTCCCTGCCAATCGTGATTGGGTATTTCACGCTGGCGCTTCAAGAGCGCAGAGAGTCGATTGGCAGGATTACGGTGGCATTTCTGCTCGGGGTCGGATCGACGATGGCGGTGATTGGCGCAGGCTTTACGGCGATGGGCTCATTTGCCATCGATCATCAGGTGCTGCTGGCGCAGGCCGGAGGCATCGTCATCATTCTTTTCGGTCTGATGAGTATGTTCGGCAGGGGATTTGGTGGGCTGCACCTGACACGCAGATCGAGCATCTCCTCCAGAGGAGCTTATGCATACGGGCTGATCTTTGCGCTGGGCTGGACGACCTGTGTGGGCCCGATTCTTGGCTCGATTCTGACGCTGCTACTTGCGCAGGGATCATCTGCTGCGGGGGCTTTGTCGCTGGTGGCTGGTGGAACACTGTCGATGATTTATGTGCTTGGACTGGGACTGCCGATCATGCTTCTGGTGGGAGCAATGAGCTCGTCAGGCGCCAGTGGGAGGCTCACGCGAATGCTCCGCGGCAAAGGCTGGGAGATTTCGCTGGGGGGTCGCATTCTCTACTTGCATAGCACGTCTGTTATCAGCGGGCTTCTGCTGATTGCGCTGGGGATCATGTTGCTGACTGGCCAGATGACCGCGCTCTCTGAACGATTGGCGACGAGCCCTCTCACTGAGCTCGGTTTGCGGATCGAGCGATGGATCGACGGCATATTCTAGTAAATTAGTCGGAATTGCCACGAATCTGCAACGCTCAGCAGATCCAATTCAACGATTTCATCGTGGGCCCGACAGGATACTAAGAGGCAACGGGAAAGCGCGATGGTGCGCAATCCAAATACCAGCGTTGCTGGAAGGAGTTTCCGGGATGTCTGCAAAACCCGATGCCAAAGAATTGCCAGAAGCCGCTGCTGCTGGGTTTCTGCAGGACCGGCGTTCGTTTATGCGGCGGGCTGCAGTGACCGGACTGGCATTCCCCACGGTGCTGGCTGCAAGTCGATTGTCGGGGCTTGCCCAGGACGAAGACGACGAAAGTGACGGCTACGTCGGCTCTGACGCTTCGACCGATGCCAGCACCGGCGATGAGAGCCCTGTGCCAGGGAGCGGGCCCGCTGAGTTCCGGCTCTACGATCCAGTTCTGCCGACGGTCGGGGCCGGAGACAAGGACATCACCATTGTCGGCATCGACGCGGATGTGATGGTTGCCAGGAATGTGGCTTACGCCGGATGGACATTCGATGGAACCATTCCGGGTCGGTCACTCAGAGTCGTCGAAGGCGATATGGTCAACTTCACCTTCACCATCGACGAAGAGGCATCGACGGCGCACTCAGTCGATTTTCACTCGGCAAAAACGCCACCAGAGGTCAACTACAAAACGATTCTGCCTGGTGAGTCGTTCTCGTGGAGTTTCCCCGCCACCACCCCGGGTTGCTACATGTATCACTGCGGAACGCCGCCGGTGCTGATGCACATCGGGGCGGGGATGTACGGAGCGATGATCGTCGATCCCAAGGAGGGATGGTCTCCAGCTCAGGAGTTCATCTTCGTTCAGAGCGAGTTGTATCTGAAGGAAAGTGAAACCGACGTGATGGTGCCGGACTACACGCTAATGACGGGCCATGGAGCGCCAACATACGTAGTGTTCAATGGGTATGCGAACCAGTATGTCGACAACCCGATCCCCATCAACGTGGGAGAACTGGTGCGGGTGTTTGTAATGAATGCCGGCCCAAATGTCTGGTCGAGCTTCCATGTGGTGGGAGCGATCTTCGACCGGGCGTATGTGAATGCGCACCCCAGAAACGAGCTGTTCGGCCTTCAGTCGATTTCGATCGGGCCTGGTGACGGTGCGTGCGTCGAGTTCACCGTCGACGAACCTGGCAGCTACATTGCCGTGAATCATGCGTTTGGACACGCATCGCAGGGCGCAATCGCGATATTCGAGGCGAGCTAATCGAGACGCAGCGTAGACCAGATTGAGAGGATGCCGCGATGGCAACGATGCCAGTGGAATTTGCTTCGAATGCCAACCAGTCCCGTGAGCGATCTGGCGCAGCGGTCCAATGGGGCATTTTGATTCTGCTGATTCTGGGTGGGACGCTGTTCATGACGAGGTCCACGGTGCGAGATGAATTGCCTTTGCCGGTGATGACATCACATGACGCGCCATCTGGCTGGACAAGCGACTTTGTCCCCGCGGAATTTCCGTCTGAATCAGCTGATGGCGTGTTATTAGTCGAGGTGATGCCGGGAGCCTACGATGCTTTTGCGAACAATCAGCGAGGCTACATTGTGCCTTCGGTGGTTCGGCTGAAGGCGGGTGATCGCATTGTGATCGACAACAAGGACTCGGGAGCACACATGATCTTTTTCACGTTCGTGCCGCCTGATTCGAGAGTGTCGATGATCTTTCCGGAGCCGGGGACGTTCGCATATTCAACCGGATGCGCGGCGAACCCGGAGATGGACAGCTTTACGACAATCATTGTGTCTGCCTGACGCGAATAGCGCCGCGGCGGTCCGATAACAATGACCCGTGATGGTGTCACGGAAAGCGACAGTGGCCGCGAATTCGCGGCCACTGCTGATCCTTGTCATTGTGATTTATTGGTAGGCTCCATCAGTAGCAGTGTGCTCTGATTCGCACGCTCAGCTGACGACTACTAATCCCGCCATGTTGCCGTGGAACTCGCAGGAGTACTCATAGGTGCCGGCCTCGTCGAAGGTGTGGCTGAATGAATCCCCCTGATTGAGGGTTCCAGACTGGAATCCAGTGCCAGTTGGTCGCTGTGTGGCTGTGTGCGGAGCGCTGTCGTTGTTGGTCCAGGTGATGGTGTCGCCGACCGAGATCTCAATCGTGTCCGGGCTGAATGCGAACCCTTCGATCGCGACTTCAGTCGATCCTGCCATGTCGCCGGCCATGTCATCGTCGGAGTGGTCCATGCCTCCCATGTCGTCGTCTTGCTCAACGTTGTCGGAATGTATGATCACCACGGTGACTGACGTTGTGCCGTCGCCGTTGTCGTACAGCCAGGCAGCGCCGAAGTAATCAGAATCGTTGAGCTCGCCCAGGCCGAACGCAAGGTCGGTGTCGCCAATCATCACACCACCGACGTCGCCACAGGCGATGTAGTTGGCAATGTTCTCGGCGCTCTCGTGCACAACAAGGGTGTGCCCCCCGTTGACGATGTCCGCAAGCGTTGCCGGGACGTTGGTGACGCTGACTTTAACCGGGATGGCTGAATCAGCGCCCATCATTTCTGTCCCAGCTGCGGCCTCGCCGTCGACGAGAAACTGGTTGCTCACGTTCGACAATGGGAGTACCACGTCTCCGGGAGCATCACATGTGCCGGTGTGTAGATGGGCCGGATGCGAACCATCGGGGTCATCATCAGCGACGGCAGCTCCCGATCCAAAGGCAATTGACAGTGCCATCATCAGTGCAAGTGACATCGAAAGTGCCAGCAATCTGCGAGCGTTCTGTCCAAATGCGTTCATACAGTTCTCCTTCTCTAACGCCAACGCTCACAGGTTGTGGGAGCGGTCGGCAACAACAACCACGTAGCCCATTGCTACTACCCTGTACTACGATCTCCTTTCACAAGCAGATCAAAGCATCGACGTGGTTCTATTCACAATATCAGAAGAAGGGGCAATGGCAAATGGCCAAAAGCAAACGCAAGTCACTTACGGCTACTGCGAAAGCAAGTCAGACATCTGTCATCGAGTGGCGAATCCAGGGTCAGGAGTATGACGAGCGAGTGCGGAGCGTGAGGAATGAGCTCGATGCTCGAAGTCTTGACGGACTGGTGCTGTTTCATCCGATCCGGATGGCATATGTCAGCGGGTTTTTCCACCTGAGCACTGAGCGACCGATGGCGATCGTCGTATCGAAGGACGGCGGAATCGGAGGATTGATTCCGGCCCTGGAAGGTGGTCACTTTGCCAAGGCCCATGGCATTACCAACACGAAGGTCTATCCGGAGTATCCGACCGGCGGAACCAAACATCCCATGCAGCACCTGACTGATCTCCTCAAAGAGATGAAGCTGAATGGCAAGGGTGCCCGGCTCGGGTATGACAGCAATGGGTATCTCGACATCAATGGGTACGACGGGCCCACGCTGACTGAGTCTGTGGCGGGTTGGGTGGAAACAGTCAATGCGCGTGACATCGTCGACAGACTGCGGGCCGTCAAGAGTCCTGCCGAGCTGGGGTTCATTGTGGAGAGTTGCATCTGGGCGAACTTGGCGCACCGACTTATGCATGACGCAATCGAGATTGGGCGAGGTGCGATTCAGATTGGACTGGAAGCCTCCACTGAGGCCTCCAACATGATGATTGCGGCGCTAGGCCCAGGCTATCAGCAGATGACCTCGACCTTTGGGCTGCCCGCCCTTGCCGCCTTCTCTGCAGGTGCGAATACCTACCTGCCGCACGGACTCGGTTCGGCAATGGGCTTGCGGTATGGGGATGTGCTGGTTACCGGCGCGGCAGCTGACGTCGCTGGATATACGTCTGAGCTCGAGCGAACGATGATCATCGGTGAGCCGAACAAGGAGTTCACGAAGTATTACGAGGCCATGATGCTGCTCCAGCAGGTTGGATTCGACTCGTTGCGGCCGGGACGCACGTTTGCCGACGCGGAAGCCGATGTCGTTGCGGCATTCTCAGAGCTCGGGATGGCTGATTTTCAGCAGCATCACACCGGACATGGGATCGGACTGGAAGGGCATGAGTGGCCATTTATCGACAAAGGAAGCCCGGACGTGGTGATCGAAGAGAACATGGTTCTTTCAGTCGAGCCGGGGATCTACGTGCCGGGGCTCGCGGGATTCCGGCACTCGGACACCGTCGTTGTGCGGAGCGGCGGGGTGGAGCGCTTGACCTTTTATCCGAGAGACCTGGAGAGCATGATCATCCCGGCTTAGATTCCTTCGATTCTTTCACCCGAGTGTTGTTGCATTCTCCATACAAATGTATGTGTTCTATAATTTGGACACCTTGAACTGTGCTGGGACTGTAGCAGGTGGATCAGATTCACGATCGGTTGGCAGTTCAATTGGCCCGCGAGGGTCATGACTCTCCCTGCACTCGGATTTCGTTTCAGAAGGGAGGCCCTTCCTCAACCATCTCGAGCCCCACCTGAGCATCGCGCAGCACTGGATCTTGTGGCATCCATGGAGCGAGCGTTCCGAGACGCGCTGGAGGCAATTCGGCACAGCATGAGTGCGGCTGACACCATCCATTGCACCGATTTGCTCGATCCTCACGCTGGGGGATGGACTCATGACGTCGTTCCCTGAGTTTTCAGAGAAAGCCGGCCATCGCTGGTCGCTTCGTAGAACTCGGCAAAGAGTCATCGGTCGGGAGGGGGAGTCTGCGGCACTTTCCCTGATGTTGCTCGACCAGGACGTTTCGCTAGTGACAGTGACTGGTCCTGGTGGGGTTGGCAAGACCACGCTCGCCGCGCACGTGGCGGGAGTGAACGAGGGGTCCTTTCCCGGCGGGGTGATCGTGGTGCCGCTAGCTCAGATCAGCGATCCGGCCTACCTCCTTCACGCAATCGGGCAGGCGCTTGGCCTGCGAGAAACCGGCCAGACGCCGATACGAGACCAACTGATCGGGCGATTCAGCGGTCTGCCTTCGCTGCTCGTATTCGACACTTTTGAGCATTTGGTCGAAGCTGCAACGGAGGTCGCTCATCTCATCGAAGAATGCCCTAATCTTACTTGTCTGGTGACGAGCAGGACTCCCCTGCATCTGCGATCCGAACGGGAGTTCCCTCTCAGCCCGCTTCGCATAGAACCGGGCGGGTCGGGAGGAGCGGTCGCACTCTTTGCAGAGCGGTCCACCGCAGCCGATCCGTCGTTTGCGCTCACCGACGAGAACGCGGAGGATGTTGCGGCGATTTGCCAGCGGCTCGACGGATTGCCACTGGCGATCGAGCTGGCTGCGGCGAGAATCCGGCTTCTGCCACCCAGAGCGATGCTCCGCAAGCTGGACGACCCCTTACCGTTGTTGACAAGCGGGGTTCGTGATGCCCCGGCACGGCAACGGACGATGTGGGACACCATCGCCTGGTCGTACGAACTCCTCGATCCGGTGGTCCAGTCGCTCTTTCGACAGCTGTCGGTCTTCCGAGGATCGTTCTCACTGGATGCCGTCGAGGGAATTGCCGGTCCAGGTTCGAACGTGCTGACTGGTCTCTCCACACTGCTGGATCAAAGCCTGATCGAACCAGCGCGAATGCGATCGGAAGCGCGATATCGCCTGCTCGACACCGTTCGGGAGTTCGGTTTCGAGCTACTCGGCGAACATGGGGAGCGGGAAACGGCTCTGGAGGACCACGCCGCCTGGTTTCGAAATCTGATCGAGCACGCGGCCACCGCTTGGTGGGGTCCGGAGCACTTCGAGTGGCTGGAACAGATCGAGCTCGATATCGACAACTTGCGAGCCGCGCTGAGCAGGTTCGACATCATCGGAGATCACGAGTCAGCAGCCCGGCTGGCGATCGCGATGTATGGAGTCTGGCGGGTGCATGGTCCTGTCAGCGAGGGCTGGAATCGGTACTCTCGAATTGTGGAATATGGAGGCTCGTTGTCTGTGATGACCAGGGCCAGACTCTATCTCTGCAAGAACGGGCTGGAGTGGGTATTTTCCGAAAGAACTTCGGGTGGATGGGATTCGACCGGATATCTGCTGGCTCGGGAGGCGGGGGATGAGGAGAGCATTGCAATGGCCCTCGTCTACGAGGGCGCGACGTCGGAGTCGACCGGTGATCTGGAACGAGCCGTGTCGGCGCTAAGCGAGCTTGTCGACAGAGGCCAGAAGGCGCAGCCTGGCGATTTTGCCTACCAGTGGATGCCGGCAGCGCTGGAGCATCTGGCCGTTGTGGAACGAGGACTCGGCAACATCGAACGGGCTCTGGAGCTGGCCAGGGATGCGGTTGACTCCGCAGAAGCTCGCGGGTTTGCATGGGGCTACCCGATGATTCTGGCCACGATGGCCGATATCGAACGGCTCTCCGGGCTGCGAGATGCCTCCGTCGCCCACTATCGAGAGGCGATTCAGCTTATCTGGCCGCAGCGGCAGCCGCGTCATTCGGCGGCCATTCTGGCTGGATATGCCGCTTTGGCGGCCGATGAAGGGGAACGTGTTCTTGCGGGGCGGTTGGCTGGTGCAGCGGAG
>JBGTJM010000003.1:0-4735 GCA_041745115.1 Thermomicrobiales bacterium | reverse complement strand
GGACACGCTCGGTATCGGCGGCATCATGCGCGGACTCCGCACACTTCCGGTTCTCGTCGATATTTCCCGCGATATGGAGCGTCTATGTCCGGACGCACTGCTGATGAACTACACCAATCCGATGGCCACCCTGATGTGGGGACTTAACCGGGCATCGGCGATCCGCTGTGTCGGACTTTGCCATAGCGTGCAGGGAACTGCGGAAGAGCTCGCGATGTACCTCGACATACCGCCTGATGAGCTGTCCTACACCTGCGCGGGAATCAACCACATGGCCTTCTACCTCAGCCTTGACCGAAATGGCCACGATCTCTATCCAGATTTGCGGAATCTGCTGCAGTCCGGCAATTACCCGGTGTACGAGCGAGTCAGATTCGGACTGCTCAGAGACTTTGGATTCTTCGTCACCGAGTCGAGCGAGCACTTCAGTGAGTATGTCCCCTGGTTCATCAAGCGTGGCCGTTCAGATCTGATCGACCACTATCACATTCCACTCGACGAATATCCAACTCGATGCGTCGATCAGATCGCCGACTGGGAACGGACCCGAGCATCGCTTCTCGGCGAAGCCGCGCCGGTCGACGACGTTGCCACTGACCGAGGCCGACTCTCTGGTTCGGCAGAACGCAAGCTGTCTCGTCAGGAAGGCGTGGACATGGAACTCGCCGCGCGATTGAGGCAAACCCTCCTCGAAAGACGAGAGCGCAGGGCAAATGTCCACTCTGGAGAATATGGCTCTCTCATCATCCATAGCATTGAGACAGATCAGCCCAGAGTAGTTCATGGAAATGTTCGGAATTCCGGACTGATCACGAACTTGCCGCTGGATTGCTGTGTAGAGGTCCCTTGCCTTGTCGACTCGCACGGCGTGCAGCCAGTCCACGTCGGAGCGTTACCTGACCAGCTAGCGTCGTTGATGAACACAAACATCAACGTTCAGCGGATGACAGTCGAGGCGTCACTCACCGGCAATCTGGATCACGTTTACCAGGCAGCGTTGCTCGATCCGCATACCGCAGCGGAGCTTTCGCCAGACGAGATTCGATCGCTCGTTGACGATCTCCTTCGGGCCCATGGCGACTTGATCCCTGCACTCCAATAGTCCGTGAACACGTTCATGAACGACCCGAAATGCACCCTAAATGATCGTTACACTGGTTGTCTGCTGGGACTCGCCATCGGGGATGCACTGGGCGGGCCCGTAGAGTTTCTCGATCGCGCTGAAATCGCGCGTCGATTTCCAGACGGACTCCGCGAGTTTGTCGGTGGTGGCTGGCTGGACCTCGAACCCGGAGAGTTTACTGACGATACGCAGATGGCCCTCGCGATCGCCCGCAGTCTCGCTGCATTTCCCGAAGCGGACCTCGATGATATCGCGTCACGATTTGTTGAATGGGCTGCCACGGGCCCGAAAGATATCGGGAACACCACGCGCGCATCTATAAGCCTTCTGGCCGCTGGCCATGCATGGGATGAGGCAGGAGAGATCATCTACCGGCAATCACTCCCGGTCGGAGCTGCCGGCAACGGTTCGATCATGCGCTGCGCCCCAGTCGCAATGCGGTTTCGCCGCGATCTTGCCGCGCTCCGCCGAGTGTCGCAGGAGAGCGCCCGGACGACCCATGCTGATCCACGGTGTGTCTGGTCGGCGGTGGCTATCAACCAGGCCATCGCGAACCTCCTCGATGGGCACGGCCTCGAGTCAGCACTGGATGCTGCGGTTACGGAGATCGAGAACCAGGAGGTGGTTCTCGCGATTCAATCCGTGCCAACAGCGGAAAGAGACGCGATTCAGTCTGGCGGCTTTGTGCTCGACACGCTCACAGCCGCGCTCTGGAGCGTATCGCAGAGTCACAACTTCGAGGAAGCCGTGGTAACGGCGGTCGGCCTTGGTGACGATGCGGATACGACAGGGGCAGTAGCAGGTGCTTTGGCAGGTGCGCTTTATGGGAGTGACAACATTCCTGAGAGGTGGCGACACAGCGTTCAATCCCGCGACGAAATCTATGCACTTTCAAGGCAGCTGCTCGAGCTTTCTCTCGCCTGATGCGGCAGCTTCGATCCGTACGGGATTTCGCGCTTCCGCCAGATATCGCTCCACGCTCCTCCGGTTACGGGCTTCATCCACCAGACCGAGGACCCGGACTAGGTCGTGCACATCGGCCCCGGTCTTCGCAAACTCGACTCCGAACGTGTGCCTCAAAATTTGAGGCGTGACCGGCGCATCGCGGCCGGCCGCTTTTCCCACCCGTTTGACCATCCCATTGATCGCTTGATATCCCATGGGAAAGAGGCGGTGTTGTGGAATCGATCGCTCGAGAAACAATTGATACGAAGAGGACAAATCTCCCTCTACGCTGAAACTCCGTGATCGTTGCTGGCGACGCGGATCTGCTTCTTCGATTCGTACCAGCAGATCGCCTCCTTCGCCGCATTCGACGTGGTCCACAGTGAGCGCCAGAAGCTCACTTCGAGCCAAACCCAACCTGAGCATCAGTCTCACTGCCAACCCGGACCATGCCTCGTCACGGTCCGCTGCTGCGATCAACTTCCGCTGTTCGTCAGGCGTCAGCACCTGAACATTCTTCAGGGACACGGTTGGAGGCCGGAATCCGTCGGTTGGATCCAGACGCAGCACACCCACTGTTTCGATCAAAAACGAGAAGAAACTCCTAAGAGTTGTCAATCGCCGTTTGCGGCTCGACTGATTTGCCGCGAGTTCCAGGAAAACACCAACGTGGAGGTCCGTAATCTCGCAGATTCTGCAGTTTCCAACGCGATCGGAAAATCTGGTCAAGTCGTATGAGTAGGAACGAATCGTAGCGTCCGAAAGACCGCACGCTTTGAGATGCTGCTGATACGAGGATCGAGCCTGAGAAAGCGAACTGGAGCGAGTAAGCGTTTCGATGACCAATTCGCGGTTGAACGGTCCGGCTACCCCGATGGTGTGGTCGAACATTGATAGCTGGGCTGGCAAGCGGCTCGGATTGTTCGAAGCGTCAGATGCCTGACCTTCCTCAACTGAATCCACTTGATCTGCCTCAGCTTTCACCTGATTCAGCGCCACGACTCATTCACTCCGATGACTCTCATCCTTCAATGAGGTATCAAGCCCCTTGAACTTCGTCCAATCGATCAGCATTTGAACTATTGTGTGTGCACTCGCACTTCTCGCTACCAGAATAGGCACGTTGTGTCGATCAGCTGCCCTTCTGACCTGGTCCGAGGTGCTGTGCGAGATCTGGGATGAAATGAGAACCGCTGCGTTCGCAGACTGCACAGCTCTTGACACATCTCGATCGCGACGCACCGCCTCGAACCGGGCGGGAATGTTAACCGTCTGCCCGCCAAGTGAACCAACCATTCTCCTGATTGTCGCTCGCAGGCCAGGATGCCCTCCTGCGACAGTAATAACCTGCTCGTCCAGCCTGGATTCAGGGATCGCGAGCTGGTCCACGTTGGGTTTCTGATTCCGGGCCCGCCGAGCACGCTCGATCTGGTAAGCGGCCTCGCGCTGACCCACAGCATGCAGCAGTCGCTCAACAGCCCGTACAAACTTCCGATCGTCGGGGGCTTCCGCGACTATCGTCTCGGCAAACTGGAGAGCCAACGCCGGTAGCCCCGTCGAGTCTGGAGCATAAAACAGCTGCTCGAGGAGGCCGAGACTCGAGTCATCTCGGCGCAGGTGCTCCTGCAGGCGAGCCCACCAATCCGGTGAGAAACTCGACCAGAGATCGTCATCTGATCCTGCCAGTCCCTCAAGTACCTTGGTAGTCAGCAGCCGCTCATCGATCGCGACATTGAACTCTCCTGCTGTTTGAATCAGGTCGGTCGTGAGCGATATTCGGGCGTCAGCGGGAATATCTCTGCCAACGAGCGATCGCTCCACCAATTCGACAATTTCAGCCGGGCTAGGTTGGGTTGCAGCAAATGAGAGCAGCAGCGCCAGGGCATCCGGGTTGTCAGTACCCAAGCTCCCAGCCTTCAGGAGGATATCTAGCGCACTACCGCCATTTCGCTGGTTGAACTGCTCGAGCGCCTCTGCTGCGAACAGGTCGCCTTGCAGATTACATTCCTCCTCGAGCAACGAGCTCATCATCTGTTTCCCGAATCTTCCTTCCGCAATGCCGATTATCTTGGTGCTACCATCGGGCGTCATCTCCATGAGAATAACCTGAGCAGAAGGAGTCCCCTCAATGAACGATCAAATCCTGATTGATCAAGAACGTCCAGTCTGGCTGAATCGAGCGAGCGCGACGTCGTTCTCACCAATGCCGGGGATCACCATGTGGCCAATGGTGGGCAATGCCATGATGTTCATGTACGTGAAGCTCGAGCCAGGAACAATCCTGCCAAATCATCATCACAGGAACGAGCAGTCTGGAGCCGTACTGGAGGGCGACTTGACGTTCACGATCGGAAGTGAAACGAAGACATTGCGTCCCGGCGACGCGTATCTCATCCCGGCTGATGTCTCTCACGGCGCGGTAGCCGGGCCTGCAGGATGCCTGGTAGTTGACATCTTCTGCCCACCCAGGACGGACTATGTTGAACTTCTTCAGACACACATGCAGGAATAGACTCGTGAGTTCACTGGCGTTTCGAACGCAATTTCCTGTTCGTCCCAGTTGCCGAGACAGCGATATGCCGGTATAGTGATAAGCCGTTAGCGGGACCTGTTGGTCATTACCTGCACTGGAAGGCTCATGGGTGAACTCGTCGCTGGACGTCCGAT
>JBGTJM010000002.1:0-2303 GCA_041745115.1 Thermomicrobiales bacterium | reverse complement strand
AGGCCTGCCAGCCCAAAGGTGTGCTCGACGAGCACGGTACCTACCAGCAAAAATCCAAACTGGAGACCCGCTACCGTGATGATCGGAATGAGCGCGTTCCTGAAGGCATGCTTCATGACCACTGAACGAGTAGGCAGTCCTTTTGCTCTGGCAGTTTCGATATAGTCCTGGGAAAGCGATTCGATCATCGCCGAGCGGGTGATTCGGGTGGTGATGCACGCAAGGGAGAGGCCAAGTGTGAGAGCTGGCATCGCCAGATGCTTGACAGTGTTCCAGCCACCGTCACCGTCGCCAAACGCAGGCATCCATCCAAGTCTGTACGAGAACACGAGGATAAAGATGATTCCGGTGAAATAGACCGGAGATGAGGCTCCCAGCAGTGAGAACACCGTTGCCCCGAAATCAAGCCAGGTGTTGCGGCGAACCGCGGAAATGATTCCCAGAGGAACAGCAATCAGCAGGGATATCAGAAAGCTGGCGCCAGCGAGCTTGAGTGTGAGCGGGAGTCTGGCTGAAATGAGGTCTGCAACATCGGTACGCTGACGAAATGAGCGGCCGAGATCACCTCTGGCGAGATCACTGACCCAGTAGGCGTATTGGACGGGCACGGGTTTGTCTAACCGGTACTGCTTGCGAATCGCCTCCAGGTTTTCTTCGGTGATTCGCTGGTTGCCAACAATAATGCGGGCAGGATCACCAGGCACAAACCGAAGCATCATGAATACAACTGACGCGATGATGAACATCAGGGGAATGAGTGTCAGCAGACGAGTGACGATCAGTCGAGTCATTGATGCAGGAAGTTCTTACCTGAGTATCGAGCAGGGGAGCGGATCACTGCTCCCCTGCGGCGCCATCGGTTGCGTTATTCGGAAACGACCTGGAGATCCCGGCAGAAGGCATCCCAGTACCAGAGCGGGGTAACCTCGTAGCCAGTCAGATTGCTTGACATCGGCATGAACCATTTGAAGTGCTCAAAGAAGCAAGCCGGCTGATCTGCCGCAATCGCTTGCTGAATTTCGACGAGCATCTGGTTTCTGGCGTCTGCATCCTGCTCTTCTTCCTGCTGATCGAGCATTGCATCGACCTCAGGGTTGCTGTAGAACGCATGGTTATTCTGAGGGGGAATATTTCTGCTATGGAAGAGTGGCAGGAGCATGCCGCTCGCGTCTGGAAAGTCCGAGCCCCACTGAAAGTTCATCAGGCCTTCGTAGTCCCCCGCCTGTTGCAGGGTAATCATCTGGTCATAGGCCATCTGGACGATTTCGAGATCGATATTCAGCTCGGCGACGGCCTGCTGAATGGCGATCGCCATTGGAATCCAGACATCGTTCGGCGCGATCACGTTGTATTTGGTGGAGAATCCGTCGGGAAATGCGGATTCCGCCAGCAGGGCCCGAGCGCCTTCGAGATCGAAGACCGGCGCCGGAATCTGATCGCCGGCGCTGCCGGGCATGTCGGGCGGGACCGTTGAGCTAAAGGACTGGACGCCTGTGCTCTTGACAATGTTGGCCATGATGTCTTCATACGGGATCGCCATGGCAAATGCTTTTCGGACGTTGACGTCGTCGAACGGTGGTTGGTCGGTGCGGAAGGTAGACATATTGATCGTGTAGCCGACGACCTCATGCCAGGTGATGTTCTCCATGCCCTGGACCGTCTCGATTTGATCGGGGGGCACCTGTGTCATGGAGTTGATTTCGTCGTTGCTTATGCCGGCAATGCGTGTTGTTCCCTCTGGCACGATCTTGAACGAAACGCGATCGAAATACGGCTTGCCTTCCTGCCAGTAGTCGGTGTTTTTCTCCAGCTCGATTTCAGAGCCCTGGTCGTAGCGAACGAACCGGTATGGGCCAGTTCCAACTGGGTTGATCGCGAGGTCGAGACCAAACCCTTCGATTGCTGAGGCTGGAATGACGTGGCCTGCGGTGGTCGCAGCAACGTATCTGAAGAGCGCGCTCGGTGCTGAGAGCGTGATCTGCAGGGTGACGTCGTCGAGCTTTTCGATCGATTCGACCGGGTCGTACATCCAGCCCATTGGTCCGGCGACCGTTTCGTCCTGAACGCGATCGATCGATGCGATCACGTCGTCCAGGTTCATTTCCTCACCGTTGTGGAAGAGAATGCCTGTCCTGATCTTGTAGATATAGGTCAGCGCGTCGGGTTGCTCAAAACTCTCTGCCAGCAAAGGTTGCATCGAGCCATCGGGAAGGAACTCCATGAGTCCCTCGGAGATCTGGCACACGACCGGGTTTGCCGCGAAATCATAGGCCAGCGCGGGTTCGAGCCCACGCACGTCGCCC
>JBGTJM010000001.1:0-5719 GCA_041745115.1 Thermomicrobiales bacterium | reverse complement strand
AGTTCGGGTCGGATGGATTCAGCGGCGAGTTCATCGAGCAAGTTTGCTTCAAGCAATGCCTGAGGGCCACCACCAGTACCTTGCTGATATTCGTCGTATCGATACGGAACAGTGACAACCTGAAGCTCCATACTTTCCCTCGGCGGTGAGACTTTCGGAAACCGGATTTCCATTGGAGATTGTACTGTGCTGCTGCCGGTGAATCAGGAGCCGCCAGCCGAAACGTATCGCGGCCTAAGTGCTGGATACAGATGTATCGAGGTTCGTTTGTGAATCAGGACCATCGCCGGCGGGATAGCTCTGGTCGGGCTTCCCAACCGCGAACTGAAGACTACTACGCACTGCTTGGCGTGCATGAGAGCGCCTCGTTCGATGAGATCAGACGAGGGTATCGGGCGGCGATGAAGCGTGTCCATCCGGATACCGCTCAGCCGTCGACACGTGAACGGGCGGAAGAAGAAGCTCGCAGCATCAATATCGCGTTTCACGCTTTGTCTCAGCCAGAGCGTCGCCGGGTCTATGACGGAGAGCGAAAGGCTGCAGCGGTGCAGGACCAGATCATGAGTCGCTATTTCGGAGGCATGGGCGCTCCGGGTGCAGGGAATGATCTGTACGAGCAACTGCGTCAGGTCAGACTGGCCGAGGAGCGAGAGAAGCGTCGCCAACACGACCGATCGGCGACTGCCAGCCTGATCCTGATCTTCACTGGCTTCGTGGCGGTAGTCGTTTGCGCCATTATCCTGTGGAGTATCGCCGTGTATCTCGCAGAACGAGTGCTTTGACCCTCGGTAGCTATTCGCTCGCTTTGTCGCTCTTCGCGGCGTTCTGGATAACGTCGACAACCGTTGCATCTGCGAGGGTGGTTGTATCCCCCAGAGGTCGATTTGTCGCAATATCTTTCAACAACCGTCGCATGATCTTGCCAGAGCGTGTCTTGGGGAGGTCGGGCGTGAACATCACCGTTTTCGGTCGGGCTATTGGCCCGATAACCTTGCCAACGTGTTGGCGCAGCTCCTGGCCCAGCTCATCGGATGGAGCTATCTGTTTCTTGAGGATGACGAAGGCGAAAATAGCCTCACCCGTGACTTCGTCAGGCTGACCGACGACCGCTGCTTCGGCCACTGACTCGTGGGAAACCAGAGCACTCTCGATCTCCGTGGTGCTGATGCGGTGTCCGGAAACGTTCATCACGTCGTCAACCCGTCCCAGGAGCCAGAAGTAGCCATCTTCGTCGCGTTTGGCGCCGTCCCCGGGGAAGTAGATATCGGGAAATCTGCTCCAGTAGGTGGCTGCATATCGTTCCGGGTCACCGTAAATGCCGCGAAGCATGGCGGGCCAGGGATTCCTGAGCACGAGGTAGCCGCCGCCGCCCAAAGGACGTGAATTCCCATCGGTGTCGACGATGTCGGCCTCGATGCCCGGTATCGGGAACGTGGCGCTGCCCGGTTTCGTGGTCGTAATTGCGGGAAGCGGTGAAATCATGATCATGCCGGTTTCGGTTTGCCACCAGGTATCGATGATTGGACATCGTTCTTTGCCGATATTGTGGTGATACCAGATCCACGCCTCTGGATTGATTGGTTCGCCCACGGTACCGAGCAGTCTGAGTGAACTGAGGTCATGGTTTTCAGCGTGCTGGGCCCCCTGCTTCATGTGTGCACGAATGGCAGTGGGCGCCGTATAAAGGATCGTGACTTTGTATTTTTCGACGATCTCCCACCATCGATGCCAGTCTGGATAATCCGGGGTGCCTTCGTACATTACGCCGGTGGAACCGTTGGCCAGTGGGCCGTAGACGATGTAGGAGTGTCCAGTGACCCAGCCGATATCGGCCGCTGCCCAGTACACATCATCGTCCTTGAGATCAAAGACCATGTTGTGCGTTGACGACACGCCGACGAGATAGCCACCAGTGGTGTGGAGGATGCCTTTTGGTTTGGCCGTTGTGCCGGAGGTATACAGGAGATAGAGCATGTCTTCACTGTCCATCGGCTCGGGTGGACAGTCAGCGTTTTGACGTGGAATGAGATCGTGCCACCACACATCGCGATGGTCAACCATGTCGATGTCCTGGCCGGTGCGCCTGACCACCAGCACGTGCTCGATGGATGGTGTCGATTCGAGCGCGGCGTCGACATTGGGCTTGAGGCCGGACGCCATTCCCCGCCGAAATCCGCCGTCGGCGGTGATGACCAGGGTGGCTTGAGCGTCATTGATTCGGTCTGACAGGGCCGTCGATGAGAAGCCACCGAAGACGACCGTATGGGGAGCGCCGATGCGTGTGCACGCCAGCATCGCAACAGGCAACTCGGGAATCATCGGCATGTAGATTGCGACTCGATCGCCCTTTCGGACTCCGAGCTCGAGCAGTCCATTCGCGCATTGTTCGACGTCGTGAAGCAAATCGGCGTACGTGATGACGCGCGAATCGCCCGGCTCGCCTTCCCAGTAATACGCGATCTTCTCGCCTTTACCCGCTGCAACGTGCCTGTCCAGGCAATTGAATGAAACGTTGAGCTTTCCGCCGATGAACCACTTGGCAAAGGGTGGCTCCCATTCCAGGACAGTGTGCCATCGCTCGAACCAGTCGAGGCGCTCTGCCTGCGCTGCCCAGAATCCCTCCGGGTCGGCGGCCGCCTGATCGTAGATATCTGGATCGTTGAACTCTGCGGCTGCGGAAAATGCTGCAGGAGGCGGAAAAGTGCGGTCCTCAGCGTAGAGAGCTGAAATTGTTGCACTTTCGTCTTTGTGTTCCGCCATCCGATTTCTCCTCCGCACACGTGTCCGATTCGATAGAGCAGAGAGCCTGCCCAACCGGAAGCCCTGAGCAATCACCTCCGGCAGTATACAAAGTCCTTGATCATGCGCCGTTCGGTGCCAGGCCTTCAGCGGCGATTCAATCTCCAACTTTTTTCTGGTTCGGTCAATTCAGGGTTTTGTCAGACCAGTACAATTGCGGAGGCAGTGGAGCGACGATTTTTCGCCAGCTCGATTCGGTTTTGAGCCATGGTGGTTCTCGCCAACATGGCAGCGTGTGGAGGATTCAGGTGACCGAGTTTCATATGATCATTGGACTGGCGATCGTCGTTTCGTTCCTGTTGCTCACGATTCTCAATTACTTGAGAATGTCGAGAGGAAGAACGTTTCTCTGGGCCAGGGGTCTGTCGTTCGCTGCAGCGGGGTTGTTGCTCATCCAGTATGTCGTGGGTTTTGCCTTGCTTGGTGATGACCGGAGGATCAGTGCACTTCACTACATTCTGGCGCTCGCGGTGATCATTCCAGTTGGAGCGGAGCACATGATGGCGTCTGCAAATAGATCTGAAAAAGATCGCAGCCGGATTGCCTTCTTTACGTCTTTTGCGGCCCTTGTGCTTGTGGCCGTGGTGTACAGCATCGGGGACTCAAACGGCTAGTGATCGGCGGGGAGTCGCCAAGCTGTGGCCGGCTTTATGACCCATGGCATGACGAATGTCTCAGTCGACCTTACCCCCGGGATCGATGCCAGCCTCTGCAGCAGGTCTACCAGGCCTTCCTGGTGTTCTACGATGACGTGAATAATGATGTCGACGCTGCCGGTCACAAATGCGGCGAACGCGACTTCGTCCGTATTCCGAATGGTGGCTGCGATTGAATCAAGTTCGCGAACATCGACCCGAATGCCGATGATGGCGCGAAGCTGGTATCCGAGCTTGGCTGGATCCGCGAGCATCGAGAACTCGATAACACCCTCTTCCTGAAGGCGATCCATTCTGCGCCTCACTGTGGATTCGGGAATGCCCGTGTGGCGACTGATTTCCGCGAACGAGGCGCGGGCGTTTTGCTGAAGCAGGCGGATTATGACCCGATCTGTGGAGGAGACCGTTCGAGGCATGTAACTCGTACTCCCATCTGACACGAAGCTTGATTTCCCGGGCTCACCGTACCCGAAACCGTTTGGCGTTGTTTGGCGATGGCGCAATCCGCCAAGTTCAGTGTATCAAATCACCAGATTGGTTCCTCAGACTTCACGACGCTTGTTCCAGCGAACCTGATGGGTTGCACTGCGTTTGCGTTCTGCGTAAAATATGTGTACGTACGCATTGAGGATGTGAGTTGGCGTATGATTTGTGCGAATATTCTGGCCGAGCTGAATGGTCATCCTTGCAACCCTCAGTGACAGTCAAGTCTCGATGCAACTGCGTTTCTCCGCGACGTGAAGAAATCGAGAGACTTTCGATGAGCCATGGACGTTGTTGCCTGGTAGCAACGCGAAACGAGTCAAGGAGCACGCATTCATGAGACGCTTATCTGCATCGTTGCTGATGGTTGCACTGGTTGGGATGAGCATGTTGCCCTGGCTGGCGCATGCCCCCGAGGCGTCGGCAAAGGAAATCTCCGCGAACGCATGGATCGGCGTTAGCAGCGTGAGGCCGAGTGTGGGATGTGCGATTGATTTGTCGGTTGAGCTGCGAGATACTGGCCGCGCCGTCGAGGGGGCCGAGATCGAAGTTGCCCTTCATGTCAATGGTTCGCTTCTCAGTGCAGATCGAGGGAAAACGGGAGAGAACGGCGTGTCGTTCCTTACCTTGCAGACGGGCGGGTCGACGGCGGGTGTACAGCACTGGCTGGATGTGAACGTAGGGGGTGTCTACTTCACTGGATTTCCAATTGTCACGACCAGTAGCGGTTCCTGTTCCGATTCGTATCGGTTGATCGAAGCACAGGGCGATATAAGTGTTTTCCCGGCCGCGGCAGGTGCTGGCACCAGCTCGCTGATCAGCGGTAGCCATACGAAAGTCTGGGTCCCGACGTATCAGCAGCAGCGATCACTTTCCTGTGAGTACGCGGCATTGCAGATCGCGACGAGCGCGTTTGGCAACGGAATCTCAGAGTACAACTTTGACAACGTCGTTGGGTGGTCGGCAAATCCCCATATCGGATACCGAGGAAACATCAACGGCGATTGGGGGCGGACCGATGACTATGGTGTCTATGCGACACCCCTGGCGTGGGCGCTCGATGCCTACGGATTCCGCGGGGAGCCGTTCTACGCTGTCGGAAGCACCTCTGCGTTGACGAGCCGTCTCGATCAGGGCAAGCCCGTCCTTGTCTGGCTGGCGCTGTGGGGAGATGAGAGCATTCGGGAGACGCTCGACGGCCGGACCTACACCATAACCGCCGGTATGCATGTGATGGTGGCCTATGGATACGATTCCTCCGGGGTGTATCTTTCAGACCCGGGAGTCGGCACTTATCGTTTCTATTCCTGGGGCGATTTCATGTGGATGTGGAACGTGCTCGATGGAATGGGTCTGGCGGTTTCTCCCTACTAGCGAAACAGTTTTGTGGGTTCAGAGAAGGCTGTGAGTCCGGGTGACTCACGGCCTTCGCTGGTTTCGAACCGGAGCAGGAAGGAGCCGAGCGCAATGGATGACGACGGAGCCGGCGATCGGCCCCAAACGGGGCTTATGTTCGATGACCGTTTTCTTTCGCACAACACCGGGCAGGCGCTCATTGACGATCGCGTTTCATACCCATTTGCGATACCAGTTGCGCACCCATCAAGTCCTGGACAAGTCTGGCGAGCGAAGCAGCTGATGGATCTGGCGGGCCTTACCGATCGGATGCTGCGGATCGACGCCTGCGAAGCGAGTGACGAGGCACTCCTGGAGTATCACACCCGAGCTCACCTGGACTCTGTGGCTGCCGTTTCGGTCTCTGGTGGTGACACAGGCGACGG